>JAJFGD010000166.1 GCA_021776315.1 Hyphococcus sp.
TTGGCAGAAGCCTCACTCTCGCTGTGCCTTGCTTAATTCGAGACATCGCGCGTGCAAAAACTGAGATAGCAATTAAACCGAGAACAGCCGCTGCAAAGCTGATTTGTTGAACCAGACTCAATGAGTCAGCACACACTGCCTTCGCCGACTTTTTCAATACCCAAGATTTCCAGGCGCAAGAGAGGTCGATCTCCCACTGGGCACCAGTTGTTGAATTTGTAAGAAAATAAAAACCCTGCCGGGTTTGTGGAATAAAGTAGATCTGTGCATGCCAAGAGGAATTATTGCCACCGTGCCCGTAGAGTACGCCATTTTCAAATGGATGACGCGTATAACTCATCCCATAACGAGCATTGGCTTCGGTTGGTGCCAGTATCATTGCCATATACTCAGATGTAAGCGGGGCGGCTCCGTTGCTCATCTGAGCGCGCAGGAAGATCCCTATATCACCGCCAGACGTATATAAACCGGCAGGCGCCAGCGCCAAAAACTGCATATCCGGCAGTACTTCGCCCTGAATGTTGTACGCATGGGCTTTTTTAGGGAGTCGGTCAGGCGCAAAACTGGAATGATGCATTTCAAGCGGCATAAGAATGCGTTCGTTCATATAATCGGAGAACGTCATGCCACTTATATCCTCGATCAGCATTTGCAGGATGGCGTAACCTCCGCCAGAATAAACTCTTTTGCTTCCGGGCTTGCGCATGACGCGGATTGGATAGTTTGTCTGTGAAGATTCAACGAGTGTTTTGGGGGCGTATTTTATGGGCCGAAAAGGTTGGCTAATTGGTCCGTCAAGAGACTCATACCCTGCATATCCATGGATATTGATCCCAGCTGTATGCCTTAAGAGCCGCCTTATAGTTACTTTGTCATGATCGAATGAAGACTCTGGCAGGGTCCATTTTTTCAAGTAGTGGTTCACTGGTGCATCAAGGTCAATATGGCCGTCTTGCGCTAATGCAAGAACGCCCCAAGCAGATATGGGTTTGGATACAGACCCTATATTAAAGGCGGTATCAGACTCTATTGGACGGCCTGCATCAATGTCGGAAAAGCCGACCGCTTTTCCGTAGATGGCGTCACCTTCGATGACTCCGACATAGCCGCCTGCGATATCATATTTTTTTGCTGTTTTCTCCGCGAGAGAAAACAATTTCTCGAGCATTTCAGAAACGCTCTCATGCGGAGGTATTTCCGAGACTTGGCGCGTCTCAAGATAAATCAAGGCGCACCAGGTCACGGCTGCAAGCGTCGCGATGATACGAATCATAACCCACGATTTCCGATTCTACGAATATAAATACATTGTATAGCGATGTATATTGATTTGTCAAAACTACAGGTAAACTCGAGTCTCAGACATTGGGTTGAAAAAATGGATCGGCAGGTGAGCAAATGGGAAAGTCAGCTAAAAAAAGGGCTGCTTGAATATTTCGTACTGTTAGTGCTGGCTGACAAACCCGCCCATGGTTACGCAATAGCCGCTGCATTGCGCTCAATAGATGCATTCGATGTGGGTGAAGGGACTCTTTATCCTTTGTTGGCGCGGCTTTCCAAACGCGATCTGGCAAAAGCGGCATGGGTGACCGAAGGAACAGGCCCTGCCAGGAAAGTTTACACCATTACGCGAAAAGGGCGTAGTGAGATAGCAGCGATGGACAAGAGCTGGCGGCGGCTCATTACGATACGTCAAACGCTGGGAGGAGTTGATGTACGGACCACTCGAAGAAAATCTTTATGACCCGGCTTCGAAACAAATATGGTCGGATTATCTAAGCACCTTACGAAAGCTAGGCCGAAGTCATGCGTCGGAAGGCTGGGAGTCTTTTGAAAATGACATTGCGGAGCACGCTGCGGCTGCTTTTGCCGAGTTCGAGGGCGAGGAAGTAGAACGCTTGCGGTTAGCACTAGCCCAGATCGGGCCTCCTGATAAGGTTGCAGAAGCTTTCGTTATGGAGGCTTCACCTTATACGCCAACGGCGTTCGAAATTCTTGCCAGGCGCGTATACGAGATTTTTTCCATTCTGCTGACAAGCATTTCAGTTGTTGTTGTCCTCATTGCTCTTTCAATGAGCGTGGCGAATATTTTTAACCCAGATGTTGGAGTTTGGATACATGAGGACGGCTCATGGTCGCTGTCATTTGAGGCGCACCCCGATAGCAAACAGCTTTTTCGGCATTCATTTATTTTATGGGCCGTATTCATTGCAGCGGCTTTTGCGGTCCTGATATTTTCAGTACGCCCAAAGCGTCGAGAGGGTCTGGGGAGTTGAAGGTAGATCATTCCCGGGCGCAAAATAATGTCCGCTTTTGGCGAAAAGCCGCCATTGCGGAATTGGCATATCACTATTTGCCGAGTGCAAGTTGACCGGTTCCATACCTATGTAACATTTCAGAAATAGCCTTTAGGTGATCGCCACAAACACCAATCAGTCAAACCCGGAAATCAACTTGGAGACTGAAATTCCAGGGTAATCTGGTCGAACCGCTGTATCGCGTCCTCGCAAGCGGCAATCGTGTTTTCATTAGACTGAATTTCCTCCTTCAGGGCGATTTGTTGTTTTTGTGAATGTGATTTTTTGATCAACTTTTCGCATCGCTCAATCTCGGCTTCGCATTCGGCTTGGTACGCCTGTATGGATTGATAGGTATTGATTTCCTTATCTGTAAAAGGTCCTGTAATGCGAATGTCGCCAGTGCGTGGACAAGCGTCTATTTGATCGGGACGAGGGAGGGGTTCTGGATCGATTTTTCCACCTCGAAACCACGCGTCGCGCTCTTTACCAAGGGCTTGCTTGAACTCGAGCATCACCTTGAACATTTCCTGATGCTCGTTCAAGGATTTGGATTCCGCCCTATCGAGCAGCTCAGTAAACAATTTCATAGTTCGCACGTCTCCTTTTGCTGCTTTTGTTGCAATCGTGCGCATTACCGCCTTTGCAACAGAAACAGTGATGGTGCGTTCCCCTTCGCGCACCGTAATCTTGCGATGTGCTTCCTCCAGAAATATCTGATGAAGGCTACTTTCACATAGTGTTTGTTGTTTGTTTCGTGATCCCTTGGGCCGACCGTTTGGGTTTCCCGATTTACCAGGTTTGAATTGATACTTTTTAGGTGGGTTTTTGTATCCCACATTGCTGTGTGTACCGTCACCATTTTGCGATTTGCTTTTTCTTGTGTTCATTTCGCCCTCTTTTGCATAGGGGGCTTTGGCGTTTCCCTGGAGACCAGTTCGGCCTCATCATGCGCAAAGGCTTCCCAGCGACGGATGATGCGATCGCAATAGATAGGATCAATTTCGCAGACATAAGCGCGCCGGCCAGTTTTTTCTGCTGCGATTAAAGTTGAACCCGACCCACCAAACAGATCAAGGACAATATCACCGCGTCCCGATACATCCTTTATCGCGTCCGCGATCATCTGCACCGGCTTAACGGTGGGATGCATTGCCAGCTCATCCATTCGGTCAGAACTCATGGAGTTGACGCCGCGGTAGTTCCAGACATTGGTACGGTAGCGCCCGTGCTGGCCGAGCTCGAATGTATTGATATGGGGAGCGTCACCGACCTTGTAGGCAAAGATGAGTTCGTGGCGTGATCGATAGAAAGTACCCATGCCGCCATTGTCTTTTGCCCAGACGATGACGTTCTTAAGTTCGCCATAGACTTCGTTGCCGGCCGCCATGAGTTCCGACATGTGTCGCCAGTCCATGCAGATAAAGTGGATAGCGCCCTCAACGCTCACGTCGACGAGATTACGGAATGCGGTTTGGAGGAACTGGTTGAATTGAGCAGAGCTCATCTCGCCTGACGCCATAGCAAATTCTCGATGTTTCGTTTTGCCAAGACCAGAAACATGGCCGTCAATCGGGACGTTGTATGGTGGGTCCGTGAAAACCATTCGAGCCTTTTCTCCGGTCATCAGGCCTGCAACAACATTTGAATTGAGCGCGTCGCCGCAAATGAGACGGTGATTTCCCAAAGCCCATATGTCACCAAGTTGGCAGCGTGGCTCATCATCGGGAGCAGGGACGTCGTCGGCAGGGTCACCTGGCTCCTGCGGGACTAATCCTTCGATAAGACTGTCGATCTCTGCAATTGAGAACCCAGTGATGTCGATTTCGAAGTCGAGATCAATTGCCTGGAGTTCGCCGATCTCTTCAGCGAGCAGTTCTTCGTCCCAGCCGGCATTGATGGCAATTTTGTTGTCGGCAATGACGAATGCCCTTTTTTGGGCTGGCGTCAGGCCCGAAAGCGATCGACAAGGTACGATTTTGAGAGCCAGCAATTTTGCTGCCTCGACCCGGCCGTGACCGGCCAGGATCTGGCGGTTTTCGTCAATGATCACGGGGCTTGCAAACCCGAATTTTTGGATGCTGTCGGCGATCTGGCGGATCTGCTTTTTAGAGTGCGTCCGCGCATTTCTTGGATTTTGCTGAAGCGCCGACGGGGCCAAGCGTAGGAGGCGATCTTTTGTAGGTACAGCCACTGTAAAATTCCTTCTTTTGTATCCGCCCAGACAAAATGAAACTGGTCGGGATTTGCGACTGATTAATCGTTCCGCCGATGCGCGCGGCGGAGTCCACTCTAAAAATGAAAAAACTTTGCAATGAAAACTGCATATGGTCGGCGGAAGGAATTGCTTAGGTGCTTTCAGGCGCAGAGCGGCATCGTCGTCGAAATTCCCTGATTGAGATTGGTCGGTTCCCTGTTTTCAAAAAATGAATTCCCTGTTTTCAGAACACGAAATTGACCGCAAAGGCGCTGTTTTATGCGCCCAGAATTCGCACGCATGTCCGCGTCGACAGCTCAAAACCGAGAAATTCCCTGTAAATTCCCTGTTTTTCGAGAATTCGGCTGCAAAGGCCGGTCCGCTCAGGACTGGCCCGCCCACCATTCAATTACTCAACCAAATTGTTCAGAATTTGCCACCGTCCGGCCGGGGCAAAATTTTCGCCGTTGCCACCTCGGCGAGACACCATCCTGGACTGTAATCAGCCATTCGATTGGTTTTGCTTCTCCCTGCCAATCATTGTGACCCGCAATATTCCAATAAAAGTCGGGTATTCGAAATAATACTTCCAATTTAAGATTCCATTTTTTCCAATAAAAACAATGCCTGAAGTCGTCTTCAAACAAAATTCAAGACTTCTCCATCCTCCCTCCATGCCGTCTGCAAGCCTCAAAGCTGGGGTGTCGGTAGTCGTTGGGTCGTCGATTAGCGACGCACAACAAATTGGAGAAAACCATGACACAACTGCAAACAACGAATGTTCAAAACGGCGTCAATGTCGACGCTCTTTTGGGTGCCCGCCAAGACCTTGAAGCAATGCCCCAGGCAGCAGAATTCACGTGGAAGGCGAGCTGCGAATGGTTGAACGGGACCCACAGCCGGACTGAGATCAGTGGCTTTTTTGGTCTAGGCGAAGAGCAAGCCCGCGAGACCACCTACTCAATCGAGTCTGATCACCCGAGGGTATTTGCCTCAGAAGATCACGCCCCAACACCGGTTGAGATTGTTCTTTCCGGCCTTGCTGGTTGCCTTACGGCTGGTATTGCCGCTGTTGCACAAAATCGCGGCATTCAGCTCAATTCAGTCAAAGCGAGCGTTGAAGGCGACATGAGCGTGCTCGGTATCCTTGGTGCTGATCCAAACGTTCGCAATGGCTTCAAAGCGATCCGGGTCAAATACGATATCGATGCGGATGCGAGCAAGGAAGACATCAAAGCGCTCGTGGCACAATCACAAAAACGCTCTGCCGTCTTCGACATCATCACCAATCCGACCAACGTTTTCGTCACGGTCGAATAAGCGGGTGACACCAAAAAGGAGCGAATCCCATGCGACACACAAAAACACTCATCATTGGTGCCGGACAAGCCGGCCTCGCTATGAGCCATTGTTTGACGGAACGATCTGTTGAACATGTCATTCTCGAACGCGGCCAGGTTGCAAATTCCTGGCGCAAAGAGCGATGGGATTCGCTTCGCTTGCTAACGCCCAACTGGCAGAGCCGCTTACCAGGTTTTACCTATAGCGGCCCAAACCCAGATGGATTTCGAACGATGCCAGAAACGATTGCGTTTCTGGATCGCTACGCCGAAACGGTCAATGCACCGGTGGAAATAGAAACTGAAGTATTGTCGGTTCGCCAGCAGAAAGATGGATACCATGTCTCTACCAATAAGGGAGAATGGAGATGTCGTGCGGTCGTTCTCGCGAGTGGCGCATGCAACATTGCCAATGTACCGCCCTGCGCCGCAGAATTACCCGAAGGTGTTAAATCTCTTACGCCATTAGATTATCGCAACCCTGCGCAATTGGATGACGGTGATGTGTTGGTTGTTGGTGCATCGGCATCTGGCGTTCAACTTGCCAATGAGATCCAGCGGGCAGGGCGTAAAGTATTCTTGGCCACAGGCGAACATGTTCGGGTACCAAGAACCTATCGTGGCAAAGACATTAAGTGGTGGATGGATGTTACGGGTGCCATGGATTTGGACCTGAACGACGTCGACGACATCACGCGAGCACGCCATGTCCCGTCGCTGCAGCTTATCGGTAGCCCGGCCCATGAAACAATCAGTCTGAACAGTTTGCAGGTCGCTGGCGTCACCGTTGCGGGTCGCTTGATGGGCTTTGCCAATGGCTTTGCGCAATTCTCTGGTTCACTGGCGAATGTCTGCAGCCTTGCGGACCTCAAAATGAACCGGTTGCTCGACAGTATTGATGCTTGGATCGAGGCCAATGACATGGCTGCGGATGTAGAACCCTCTTACCGTTTACGCCCGACAGACGTTCCCTCGGAACCTTTGCTCAATCTCGACCTTTCCAAAGCGAATATCAAAACCGTGGTTTGGGCGACTGGTTTCCGACCCGATTATTCCTGGCTTGATGTGCCGGTGCTCGACGGCAAAGGCCGTCTACGCCACGACGGTGGTGTCGTTGATGCGCCCGGCCTTTACGCCATGGGATTGCCTTTCATGCGTCGGCGAAAATCCAGCCTTATCGACGGCGTTGGTGATGATGCGCGTGATCTTTCTGAACATCTCGCCAACTACATCAAAAACGAAACCGTCTTGGCAGCGTAATTTATCGCGCGACACAGAAATCAAAACTCAAGAAAGACACGTCATGCAAACCTTAGAATTTACAAAACAGGCTTTGGAGCGCTCAACAAAAGCTGTGACTATGCGCCCGGCCGTCGGGCAATATACCCATAAAAGTATTGCGGCCATCGAAGACGGTACTCGTTGTTACGTGCGCGATAAGCATTTTGAAATTGTCACTGATGTACCCCCCAGCATCGGTGGCAATGGCGGGGCACCAACGCCGGGTGCTCTTATGCGTTGTGCGCTTTCCTCATGCGCTGCCATTGGCATCAAGCTCTGGGCGGCACGGGCTGACATTCAAATAGATTATGTTGAAGTTGAGGTCGAGGGCGACGTCGATGCACGCGGAGAGATGGGTGTCGATGATCAAATTGTTCCTGGCTTTTTAGATTTACGTTTGAACATATCCATTCGGTCGAATGCTGACCCTGCAGCGATCAAGAGAGCCATTGATCAATCCATAAAATATAGTCCGCTAATCGATGCGTTTTCGCGCGAACACAAAATTCAAACCGCGCTTGAGATTGCGGCAGGCGACGACAAAAAAGAAGGAGTTATTAGTCATGCATAGTCAATTACAACGCCGCATTCAGCGTTATGGATGGGACAAGGCCGTCAATAACTATGAGGACGGTTGGAGAGACAGTCTCGCCCTGGTGCAAAAATGTTTATTGAAAACGGCGAATGCTCGGCATGGTGAAACGGTGCTCGATCTTGCTTGTGGTACAGGTTTAGTGAGTTTTCCATTAGCAGATGCCATTGGCCCAGAGGGGCGGCTTATTGCGACGGATATCTCAGAAAAGATGATCGAAGAATTGGAATGCGTTGCACATGCTATTCGCGTTGCCAATATCGAAGCAAAGCGGGCCGATGGCGAAACATTGGATATTATTGATGATCAAATGTTTGACCTTGTCACCTGTGCGCTGGGGCTTATGTATTTTCTCGAGCCCATGAATACATTCCGGCAATCTCTTCGTGTTTTAAAGCCCGGTGGCCGTGCGGTTTTCGCCGTATGGGGTGCGCGGAAAAATTGTGGTTGGGCTGATATCTTTCCAATTGTTGATGCACGGGTAAAATCGGAAGTGTGTCCGATGTTTTTTCGCATGGGTACCGGTAATGTTCTCGCCAATGAATTGAAAGAAGCGGGCTTTGAAAATGTTAAAGAAGAGCGCATTTCTACGGTGCTGCCTTTTGCCAATGACGAAAATGCGTTGACCGCAGCCTTTGCCGGTGGACCAGTGGCTCTTGCTTATGGTCGCTTCGATGATGCCACCCGCAAATCTGCTGAGGCAGAATATTTGGCTTCGATCGCTGACTTTAAAAAAGCGAGCGGTTATGAAATACCTGGCGAGTTTGTCGTATGCAGTGCCAACGCTCCTGAATAGGGGCGGTTATTAATTCTCTGGCATGACCCAATCTGGATTTGGGTCAGCCAGTTGCATGTCAATGGCTGCACGCTTGCGTACCGCATTTTCTTCAATATGCTCTAAGCGTTCTTGAAAATCTGCGGATTCGCGTATGGGATCGAATAGAGGTTCGAAATCAATCTCCGGTGCCACATGGCCAGCGTCAATCAGCGCATCGAGCCATTCGAGCGCTTTTGAAGTGTTGCCGTTCAACATGTGCCACATGGCCCCAGCATAAAAAGTATCCCGCAATCGGTAATCGGCCGGCGTATGGTCATCAAACCGCTTCCTTAGTCTGTCGCGATAGATTTGCGCAGCAGGATCATTTTTTGTGGACAATATTTCTGTGTAGAAAACATCAAATGTTTGTCCGCGTGCCGCTATTTCGGTTTCATCTGAGAGCAAATTGCGACGCGCGATGTCTTGCTTGATCAATGCATAAGCTGCATCAATGTCGCCGAGCCACCGGTAAATCGCGGATTTGTGCATTGACCCAGCGTTGCGCATGATGTCGGCGGCAGCTTCTTTGTCGCCCTCACGAAACGCTAACAGTGCCTTTATGTATGCATCACCATTCGTAGCGGCCAAATCGCGGCGTCCAATTTGGTAATAGAGATTGGCTAATTGACCCTTGCTGGCATTAAATAGGGCTTCATTGTCTTTGAAAACACGGTGTGCAGCAGTAAAATTACCGCTCTCGCGTAATGTGCCCCCCGTGATCCGTCTTGCAAAAATACTATCTGGGTTCAGGCGTGTAAGTTCCTGTCCCAAAGCGCGCATCGCATCGAGGTCCTCTCTATCCCAATTGGTGCGATACAGATTTGCAAATATGACAGCGGCGAGGGGATCCAAGCGTTGTGCCGTGTCGAATGAGTTTTTGGCATTTTCGACTTGCAACAAACTGCTTTGCGCCAAACCGAGATACCGATAGGCATTGGCAAAATTCGGATTGATGTCAATCGCTCGTTTAAAATATTCAATCGCAGCAGTGTCGTTCCCATCGAATACTGAAAGGACGCGCCCTTTTGCTGCTAACGACTCTGGTGCATTCGGGGCGAGTTCAAGAGCTCTTTCTGCATGCGGTGCGGCGAGCATTGCTGCGTCGTCAAGACTTAGACCTGTATAGGAATAAGCCAAGACATACCCATCTACTAAGGCAGAGTGCGCAGGTGCAAAATCGGGATCAAATGACACCGCATTTTTGAGCTGCTTTATGCCGTCAGTAATGCTATCGACAGTCCGCGCGATGATCATGGAACGGCCGCGCAAAT
>JAJFGD010000167.1 GCA_021776315.1 Hyphococcus sp.
TGAGTATCTTCAGGCACAAGAAGAATATGGTGAGGACAGTTTCACCGCTGGTATTGGCGCAGAAGCAATGCGTGAAATCTTGTCAGCGTTGGACCTTGAGGCTGTTGCCGATCATTTGCGTGTTGAGATTGCCGAAGCAACAACAGAGCTAAAGCCAAAGAAACTTGCTAAGCGTTTGAAACTTATCAATGCGTTTATTGATTCTGGAAACCGTCCAGAGTGGATGATCATGACGGTCATTCCGGTGATCCCACCGGAATTGCGCCCGCTTGTGCCACTTGATGGTGGCCGCTTCGCGACGTCAGATTTGAATGATTTGTATCGCCGTGTGATCAATCGAAACAATCGCTTGAAGCGCCTGATCGAACTTCGTGCGCCAGATATCATTGTTCGAAATGAAAAACGTATGCTGCAGGAATCTGTTGATGCGCTCTTCGACAATGGTCGTCGTGGTCGGGTGATCACTGGTACCAATAAGCGTCCACTGAAATCGCTTTCAGATATGTTGAAGGGGAAACAAGGCCGTTTCCGTCAAAACCTGCTTGGTAAGCGGGTCGATTATTCAGGTCGTTCCGTTATTGTGGTTGGACCAGAGCTCAAACTGCATGAATGTGGTCTGCCAAAGAAGATGGCGCTTGAGCTGTTCAAGCCGTTCATTTACTCACGCCTTGATGCGAAAGGTCTATCAGCGACCGTTAAACAAGCGAAGAAGCTTGTAGAAAAAGAGCGCCCGGAAGTTTGGGATATCCTTGATGAGGTTATTCGCGAACACCCAGTGATGCTCAACCGTGCCCCGACATTGCACCGTCTTGGTATTCAAGCGTTTGAGCCAAAACTGATCGAAGGCAAAGCCATTCAATTGCACCCGCTCGTTTGTACAGCGTTTAACGCTGACTTCGACGGCGACCAAATGGCTGTGCACGTCCCGTTGTCATTAGAAGCGCAACTTGAAGCGCGGGTCCTGATGATGTCGACCAACAACATACTATCACCTGCGAACGGCAAGCCGATCATTGTCCCATCGCAAGATATTATTCTCGGCCTTTACTACATCACGATGGAAAAAGAGCACGAGCAGGGCGAAGGTATGATCTTCGGCACAATTCAAGAGATTGAGCATGCCTTGGAAGCCGGCGTTGTTTCAATGCACGCAAAAATCAAAGCGCGCTGGGACACCGTCGACGAGGAAGGTAATGTCATCCACAAGATCGTGGAGACAACGCCGGGTCGCATGAAAGTGGCGCAGGTGCTACCGCGTGATTCCAATGTACCGTTCTCTGTCGTTAATCAATTGCTGACTAAGAAGACGATTCAGGGATTGATCGATATTGTTTACCGTCACTGTGGTCAGAAGAAGACAGTAATGTTTGCCGATCACGTGATGGACCTTGGTTTCAAAGAGGCCTGTAAAGCGGGTATATCCTTCGGTAAGGATGATGTTGTCATTCCTGAAGCAAAAAAGCCGCTTGTTGAAGAAACGCGGAACCTGGTTGGTGATTTTGAGCAGCAATATGCTGAAGGCCTGATCACTCGCGGTGAAAAATACAACAAAGTCATCGATGCTTGGGCAAAATGTACTGACAAAATTGCTGATGCGATGATGGCTGAGATTTCCGAAACGAAATTTGATCCTGAAACGAAGCGTCAATTAGAACCAAACTCCATCTATATGATGTCCCACTCAGGGGCGCGTGGTTCCCCCACGCAGATGCGTCAGCTTGGTGCGATGCGTGGCCTTATGGCGAAGCCGTCAGGTGAGATCATTGAAACACCGATTACGTCAAACTTTAAAGAAGGTTTGACCGTGCTTGAATACTTCAACTCAACCCACGGTGCTCGTAAAGGTTTGGCTGATACCGCGCTGAAAACGGCGAACTCCGGTTATCTAACGCGGCGATTGGTCGATGTTGCGCAGGATTGCATCATTCGCGAAGTTGATTGCGGAACGAAAAACGGCATTACGATGGATGCTGTGGTTCAGGGCGGTGATATTATTGTACCGCTTTCTCAGCGTATTTTGGGTCGTACTCTTCTGGATGACTTGGTGCATCCGGAAACTGGTGAGGTTGTTGGAAAGGTCAACGACCAAACTGATGAAGCCCAGGCCGAAGAAATCGAAGGCACTGGTATCCAGTCTGTTCGTGTTCGATCAGTGCTGACATGTGATTCCAAAATTGGCGTTTGTGCTCATTGCTACGGTCGTGACCTGGCGCGTGGTAGCGACGTGAATATTGGTGAAGCTGTTGGTGTGATCGCGGCTCAATCAATTGGTGAGCCCGGTACACAGCTGACGATGCGAACGTTCCACGTTGGTGGTACGGCGCAAGTCGGCGACACATCCTTTATTGAGGCGAGCCACGAAGGTGTGATTAAACTAGAAGGGCGCAACGTCGTTAAAAACTCCGCTGGTGACCTGATGGTTATGGGTCGCAATACGCTCGTCAAAATTATTGACGATGGTGGTAAAGAACACGCTTCCTACAAGGTATCTTACGGTGCCAAACTTCGCGTGGATGACGGTTCAGAGGTTACACGCGGCCTTCGTTTGGCTGACTGGGATCCTTATACGATCCCAATTTTGACCGAAGTTGCCGGTAAGGTGAAATTTGAAGACCTGCAAGAAGGCTTTTCAATGCAAGTTGTCGCCGATGAAGCGACAGGTATTGCGAGCCGTGTTGTAACGGATTGGCGTTCAAACCCACGTGCTGCTGATATGAAACCAGCGATCGCCATTGTCGATGACAAAGGCGAACCGTTCAAGCTCGCGAGTGGTGGTGAAGCGCGTTACATACTGCCTGTAGATGCTGTTTTATCGGTTGAGGATGGTGATAGCATTTCACCAGGTGACGCCGTCGCACGTATCCCGACGGAAGGTGCGAAAACCCGCGACATTACTGGTGGTCTTCCACGGGTTGCGGAATTGTTTGAAGCGCGTCGCCCTAAGGATCATGCAATCATCGCAGATGTTGATGGTAAGGTTGAGTTTGGACGCGACTATAAAAACAAGCGTCGTATTCGGATCATTCCGACTGATGAAAGTCTGGAACCATCTGATTATCTTGTACCTAAAGGTAAGCACATTGCCGTTCAGGATGGCGATTTCATTGCCAAAGGCGAATATCTTATGGACGGGAACCCCGCTCCACATGATATTCTTCAGATCTTGGGCATCGAAGCCTTGGCCGATTACCTCATCAACGAGATCCAAGAGGTCTACCGTCTTCAGGGCGTGCCAATTAATGACAAGCACATTGAAGTTATCGTGCGTCAGATGCTCCAAAAGATTGAGGTTACTGATGCTGGCGAATCATTGTTCCTAAAAGACGAACAAATCGACAAGCTTGAATTTGAAGAAGCAAATGCCAAACTTGAAGATCAAGGCAAAACGCCGGCGAAGGGTGTGCCGGTATTGCTGGGGATAACGAAAGCGTCATTGCAGACGCGATCGTTTATTTCAGCGGCTTCCTTCCAGGAAACAACACGCGTACTGACGGATGCGGCCGTAAATGGCAAAATCGATACGTTGGATGGCTTGAAAGAAAACGTCATCGTTGGACGCCTCATCCCGGCGGGTACTGGTGGTGCGATGTCTAAACGCCAACTTGAGGCCGAAAAGCGTGATCAAGTGTTGATCGAAGAACGTGAAAAGCGGGCCGCGGCGGCACAAGCGATTGCCATCGAAGCCCCTGAAGAGCCGGTTGCTACCGAAGACGTCTTCACTGCTGATGCTGCGGCTCCAGTAACTGAGGACCCAGTTAGTCAGGATGCGGCGGAATAACTTCCAGTAAATTCAATAAGAGCAAAAAACGGCGATCAAAACGATCGCCGTTTTTTTATGCGAAATCCCTTTTGGTGCGGCTAAGGTTCACCGTGCAATAGTTTCTTTAAAACCTGGGTAAGCCCGTTGCGCCGGTCAACAAATGGTTCGGCAACTTTGGGACAAGCTGCGATCATGGCCTCATATTTTTCCGGATCATCGATTAGCTTCAATATTTCCGTGACATAGGTGTTTGGATCATTGGTACGGCCCGCAATCGCGGCGGGCTGTAATAGCTCAAGTGCCGGCACCACAGAATTTGAGATCAAAGGACGCCCGGCGAGCACCGCTTCGGCGGCCGTCATCGCTAGACCCTCTACAAAATTGCTGCGCGTCGGGACAATTGAGCAATGGCTTTCGGTGTAAATTTCGACAAGATCGTCAAGTGAGGTCCAGCCATTGGCGACAACGATCCCATCAAGGTTTGCTTCAGAAATGGCGCTTTTGGTCTGTTCTAGATCTGCGCCTGTCCCGCAGATGACCCAGCGCACACGTCCCGGCGCTTGGTTTTCGATCAGTCGCGCCATTTTTACGATATCCAGGACGCCTTTCGCTTCGACCACGCGTCCGATGAACATGATCTGAAAAGGTTTGCGACCGTGTGGAGGGGCCGGCGGAATGCGCTCAAAAAACTCAGGCAAAAATTGAGCTCGAATTTGGAGGAGGGGACGGCAATCTGGACCGGCCAGTTCCTCGACTTGTCGGGAGCATGTGGGTGAAACGCATAAGGTCGCCAGTGGGGTATGTCGCCAGAAAATTCGGTCTAGTCCGTGGATAAGGCGAGCCACAATGCCTCGGGGGCGAAATCCTTCAGGCCAAAGGGCATTATGAAGGACGGGAACGACTTTAATCCCTGCCAAGGCAAAAATAGCCTGCCAAAAATAGTGGGTGCAGCCGGAATCCAATATGGCAACATCAGCACGGAACTTGATCGCTCGTCTTAGCAATTTCAGACCGTAAATGAGTTCTCGCAGGTGAAATGCCGGGCCCTTTGCGGTTGGCCATAATTTCGGCAGATGCTCGATCGTAACCGGTCCATCCTCGAGATAATCAGCACGTTTGTGGTAGCAGACGATATTTATGGCCGCACCGACATCCTTGGCATATTGTTCAATCTGGCTGGAAAAGGTGATTGAGACCTCGGTTGGATCGTGAATGCCCTGAACCCAGTGTTTATGGGCGTGAATCGCATCGCCGGGGCCCGCCACATAGAAAATTCGCTTCGGGCTGAGGGCAGTATTTGAGGGTGTTTGAGGCATGAATTATCTATTCTGGTGATTCGGCCAATGCCGAGCGATAGGTAACACACGGTAAGAACCCGATTTGATGCGGTAAAATTCGTGGTTTCGTGACGTTTTTAGTCGGTTTTACCCCATGTTGAATTCGCCTTTTCATCGGTTCGGTCAGGTCTGGTGATCAAACTGCAAAAAACCACGAAATCATTGGCTAAAAATGCTAATACTGTATTGACCCCAAACCTACTCCAATCTATGTATCGCGCCGCTGGAAGGCTGGCCGTCAGTTCATTCAACTGAATGCATCTGAAACGCAGCCAATTTTAGTGACGAAATAGAATTTACGAAGCGGCGTTCCGCGAAGTCGGAGCCCGTTTGTTTGCGTCGTGGAACCTTATGGGCTCCAGGGCGCTCCGCTTTAGAATACGCGCGCGAATTGATATCTAGGAGACCCAATGCCGACGATACAGCAACTTATCCGCAAGCCGCGGAAGCCAAAGCGCAGAATCAATAAGGTTCCAGCGCTCGAGGCGAATCCTCAAAAGCGAGGCGTTTGTACGCGTGTTTATACAACGACACCGAAAAAACCGAACTCTGCGTTGCGTAAAGTTGCCAAAATTCGCCTGACCAATGGCTATGAAGTGATTGGATACATTCCAGGTGAGGGCCACAATTTGCAAGAACACTCTGTTGTTCTAATTCGCGGCGGCCGTGTGAAAGATTTGCCGGGCGTGCGTTACCACATTATTCGCGGCGTGCTTGATACCCAGGGCGTCAAAGACCGCAAGCAGCGTCGTTCGAAATACGGCGCGAAACGTCCGAAATAAGAAGAGATAGCCATGTCACGTCGTCACAGCGCAGAAAAAAGAGTTGTTCATCCAGACCCAAAGTTTGGAGATAAGACGCTTTCGAAATTTATGAACTACGTCATGATCGACGGTAAGAAGCCGGCGGCTGAAAAAATCGTCTATGGCGCTCTCGACCGTATCGAAGGCAAGCTACGTCGCCCGCCAGTGGATCTGTTTAAAGAGGCATTGGAAAATGTAACACCAGCCCTTGAGGTTCGCTCGCGCCGTGTTGGTGGTGCGACTTATCAAGTGCCTGTTGAGGTTCGGCCTGACCGCAAGCAAGCGTTGGCGATGCGCTGGATTATTTCAGCAGCGCGCTCGCGCAATGAAACCACAATGGTTGATCGTCTATCAAATGAACTCATGGATGCCGCGCAGAACCGCGGTGCTGCAGTGAAAAAGCGTGAAGATACGCACCGGATGGCTGAAGCCAACCGCGCCTTCTCACACTATCGCTGGTAACGAATTTAAAACGGATAAGGGCCTGCAGTCATGGCACGCACGCACGACATTACTGACTATCGTAACTTTGGCATTATGGCGCATATTGACGCCGGAAAAACCACGACGACAGAGCGTGTGCTTTATTACACCGGTAAGAGTCACAAAATTGGCGAAGTGCATGATGGCGCTGCGACCATGGATTGGATGGAGCAGGAACAAGAGCGTGGCATTACGATTACCTCTGCTGCGACGACTTGTTTCTGGAACGATAAACGTCTGAACATTATCGACACACCGGGACACGTTGACTTTACAATTGAAGTTGAGCGTAGCCTTCGCGTACTTGACGGCGCTGTGGCGCTTCTCGATGCGAATGCTGGTGTTGAGCCGCAAACCGAAACTGTCTGGCGCCAAGGCGACAAATATAACGTGCCGCGCATGTTCTTCATCAACAAGATGGATAAGATCGGCGCTGACTTTTATTATTCTGTAGACACGATCCACGATCGATTGGCTTGTAAGACGGTGATTTTGCAATTGCCTGTCGGTGCGGAAAATGATTTTGCCGGCATCATCGATCTTCTTAAAATGAAGGCCGTCATTTGGGACGCGGAAGATCTTGGTGCTTCTTACCATGAAGAAGAGATTCCGGCTGATCTTGCCGACAAGGCCGCCGAGTATCGTGAAAAGATGATCGAAACGGTCGTCGAGCTCGATGAGACGGTTATGGAAGCGTATTTGGAAGGCAATGAGCCAGACAATGAGACAATCAAACGTCTCATTCGCAAAGGTACATGTGAGGTTGAATTCCACCCCGTTCTTTGTGGTTCAGCGTTCAAGAACAAAGGCGTTCAACCGATGTTGGATGCGGTTGTCGATTACCTTCCTAGCCCGGTTGAGGTGCCAGCTATTAAGGGTGTTCACCCAGATACCGAAGAAGAGCTTGTTCGCGAGTCATCAGATGATGTGCCGCTTTCTATGCTCGCGTTCAAAATTATGAACGACCCATTTGTTGGATCGCTTACGTTCTGCCGCCTTTATTCAGGTGTGATGGAGCAGGGTTCATTTGTCTTTAATACGGTTAAAGGCAAGAAAGAGCGTGTCGGTCGGATGTATATGATGCATTCTGATGATCGCGAAGACATCAAAGAGGCGCGAGCCGGCGATATTGTTGCGATTGCTGGCCTAAAGGATACGACGACCGGTGATACGCTTTGTGATCTCCAAAATCAGGTAATCCTTGAGCGCATGGAATTCCCAGAACCGGTTATCGAATTGGCCGTTGAGCCAAAAACAAAAGCCGACCAAGAAAAAATGGGTATCGCGCTACAGCGTCTTGCAGCTGAAGATCCCTCATTCCGCGTTTCGTCAGACGAAGAGTCGGGTCAAACGATCATTAAAGGTATGGGTGAGCTTCACCTCGATATTCTTGTGGATCGTATGAAGCGCGAGTTTAAAGTTGAAGCAAATATTGGTCAGCCTCAAGTTGCGTATCGCGAGACGATTACACGCGAAGCCGATATTGATTATACTCATAAGAAACAATCAGGTGGTTCTGGGCAATTTGCGCGCATCAAGATGAAGGTGATGCCGCAGGAAGCTGGCCTAGGTTATGAGTTTGAAAGCAAAATTGTTGGTGGTTCAATTCCAAAGGAATATATCCCTGGTGTTGAAAAAGGTCTCAATTCGATCCGCGAAAACGGTCTTTTGGTAGGCTTCCCGATTCTCGACTTTAAAGTTGAGCTCTATGACGGCGCTTTCCACGATGTTGACTCGTCGGTTCTGGCTTTTGAAATCGCCGCTCGCGCCGCGATGCGCGAACACAAAGCTGAGCTTGGTCTTGCTCTGCTTGAGCCTGTTATGAAGGTCGAAGTCGTGACCCCGGAAGAATATACCGGTACGGTTATTGGCGATTTGAATTCTCGCCGCGGCCAGATCCA
>JAJFGD010000168.1 GCA_021776315.1 Hyphococcus sp.
AAACCGTCAGGTTGTGCGCGGTCCCGATCCTCTAATTGTTGGCTCAAGCAATCACGTCATTGGTTCTAATGGTCATATTATTGGAAGCGGACTTCGTGGTTCGACGGAAACCTAGCGGCTTAGATGCTGGGTTTTTTGGTCAATGTAGGTATTTTAAAAGTTAAGAGAGTACGGTGCTCGCCACGCGGAGGCAGTGTGACGCCGCAGTGATTGTTTTAAGATCAAGCCGCTTTCAAGCCTTCAACAAAACGTCTGAAAATATAAAAGCTATCTTCTGGACCTGGAGAAGCTTCTGGGTGGTGCTGCACCGAGATCGCAGGAGCATCATTCAATGCCAGACCGGAATTTGACCCGTCAAACAGTGACACATGGGTTTGTTCAACATTATCAGGCAGTGTCTCGCCATCAACGGTGAAGCCATGGTTCATGGAAACGATTTCGACTTTGCCTGTGGCAAGGTCTTTGACTGGGTGATTGGCACCATGATGACCTTGCGTCATTTTTTTGGTTGTAGCACCGGCGGCGAGGGCTAAAATTTGGTGGCCAAGGCAAATGCCTAACAATGGTAATTTTGCGTCTATCAATTGTCTTACGACAGGCACGGCATATTCACCGGTGGCTGCAGGGTCACCAGGACCATTGGAGAGAACCACGCCGTTCGGGGTTTTTTCCATAATCTCATCATAAGTTGCCGTTGCCGGAACCACAGTGACCCGACATCCTTCGCTAACAAGGCGGCGTAGAATGTTTCGTTTCACTCCATAGTCGATGACCACAATGTGTGGTCCGGAGCCGTTATGCTTTCCGTAGCCATTGGCCCAGACCCATCCGCTTTCTTCGTGGACGTAGCTTTGTTCGGTGGTGACATCTTTGGCGAGATCGCGCCCTTCTAGACCTGCCCATGCTGCAGCACGCTTAGTCATTGCTTCAATGTCAAAATGGCCTGAAGCATTATGGGCAATTACGGCGTGAGGCATGCCTTGTTCGCGTATGAAAGCGGTCAGCGCACGTGTATCAACACCAGCAATTCCAATGATACCCCGGCGGCGCATCCAAGCGGAAAGATCAAGTTGAGCGCGATAGTTAGACGAGCTCGTTGGCATAGTACGTAAGATCGCGCCGCGGGCCGCTGTGGCAGCCGCAGGAGAGGCATCCTCAATATCATCGGCATTTACACCAACATTCCCAATATGGGGAAAAGTGAAGGTGACGAGCTGTCCCGCATAGGACGGATCCGTCAAAATCTCCTGATAGCCTGACATGGCCGTATTGAAGCAAACTTCGCCCACGACTTCGCCCACAGCGCCAAATCCTTGACCATAAATGGCTGTTCCGTCGGCGAGAACTAGGGCAGCTGTTGGGGTTTCGGCGGGTGCTTGACTAATTTTCATTGATGCATATCTCTTCCGGGCTTTATTGCTCGTCATACGAAAGAAACGGGCAGTTTCAGTACCGACAACGGTTCGTCGATCACGCTTTCCGCGACGCGCAAATTGGCCGGAAGCTAGGCGAACCGGCGCGAAGGGTCAATGATAGATAGAGATAAGATTATCTCTCGAAAACAACGTGTTAGAATAGTATAAAAACAGGTGGCGCAGAATCTAACGTCAGATGCTGCCGGTGACGGAGAATCAGATGCTCAAAGAGCAGATCAATGATGCACTAATTGTGTCGATGAAAGCCAAGGACGAAAAGCTGCGCGTTGCAACGCTGCGCTTGATCAACGCGGCGATCAAAGACCGAGATATTGCAGCACGCGGTGAAGATCGTTGTGAGGGTGCCACCGAAGAAGAAATTCTTGGCATCCTGACTAAGATGGTGAAGCAGCGCGAAGAAAGTGCGGCGGCTTTTGAGAAAGGTTGCCGACCGGAGCTTGCAGAACAAGAACGAGCCGAGATCGATGTGATCCGAGAATTCTTGCCACGCCAATTGTCAGCCGATGAAATTCAATTGGCGGTCAGCGAAGTCATAAAGGAATATGACGCTGCCGGGTTGAAAGATATGGGCAAATGCATGGGCGCGCTTAAAGAGCGGTACCATGGCTCTATGGATTTCGGAAAAGCCGGTAAGTTGATGAAAGAGTCTCTCTCTTAATTGTCACTTTGTGACCCTTGGCTGGGAATCAAAAAGCAAAATAACCAAAAGTAATGGCCAGTGAGGAGAGAAGTCCAAGCCAGCCAAAAATCATGGCACGGCGTTTTTGCTCTCGATCGTCAAAATCCTGCGCAAATTTGATCAGGGACAATGACGAAAGTGCGTAGACCAGCAAGAAAATTAAGACGGTGATGTCGACGATAAGGATAAATTGCTGATTTAGTGTTGGTGAAATTGTTAAAGCAGAAACAATCGTCATCAATGCAGCAATGATCACAGTGTCTCGAATTTTGCTCTCGCTGCTCAGTGCGCGCGACAAAACCTCGGGGAGGTAGCCTTGGTCAATTGCAACACGGTTGGCCTCTGCAGAAACGAGAAACCAACTTCCTGCGCAGCCAAAGGTTCTCGCAAATGCCGCAGCGGCGACCACCATGCCTGCAATTGGGCCAACTGCAATTGAAATTGCGTCTGCAAAAGGCGCAGATGATTGGCTAAGTGTACCAACTGGGATCAAGCCAAACAGCGCTGTTGTCGCGAGTGCGTAGATGACGGCAACGGAGACGGTCCCCGCAATTGCGGCAAGGGGGACGTTGGTTTGTGGGTTTTTCACAATACGTGATACGGCGTTCGCACTTTCCATACCTAGAAATGCCCAAAAAATTGTCAGGACAATCGGTGACGTTGCTTCAATCATCGATTTGCCGCTGACGTTCCACGCAGTTTGAAACATCCCTAAGTCAAATTTGAAAAAACCGATCAGGATAGCGGCGGCTATCGGTAATAGTCCTATGACGAGCGTGGCGGCGGAGAAACGTGCCATAAACCTTGGGCCGACAAGGTTGATGATCGCAATGATCCAAATGGCCGCGATCAAAATGCCAGTTTCTGTGACACGTCCGAATTCGAGCGAAAATATGGCTAATCCATAGCCGACCGCGGCGAGCAATATTCCGATAGTGCCGACCCAACACCCTAACCAATAGGCGAGCCAATTGATGAACCCAGCGATAGGGTGCAGTGCTTGAATTGGGTAATCGAGCAAGCCTTCCGATGGCGGACGATGGGTCGCAAGAATACCATACACACCTGCTAGTAATGATGCACAAAGAGCGCCAATCAACCATCCAATGATACTGCCGGATCCGACGGATGCTAATACCGCCGGCAATAGAAAAATCCCTGACCCGATCATATTGCCGGCAACGATACAGGCCGCGAGGATCGGGCCAATTTTGGCGGCAGATTTGCTCACCCCCTAGCGCCAACATTATCGCGTAGAGAATTTTGGAACCATGCTACGACTGGTTCGTGACGAGGTGACAACAAGCCAGCGGTGAGGTTTTTTGGGATCTGTTCACATAAGACCTTATCTTCGTTGCTGGCGGTTTCCGATAGAACCTTCATGGCGTCGAGTTCCTCGCATTTGAACGCGTCAAAAAGTATAGAAAATCTAGTTAGGTTTGATCAGAGATGATAGGGGAAAAGCGCCCCATCATAACTGCATGCTAATAATCGTTGATGCCGAGCCACGGCCAAACCCATTCTAATGGCTTGAAAAGACGGAATCCGGTGCCCGCTTCATTGTTTTTTCTTGGACGCTTTTGATTGCCCTTTTTGCACCAGATAATAGTGGTGTCAGTACCCGCGCGCTATCCCAATTCTTTTGCGCGCTTCTTTCTAAGGTGGGGTTTTAAGGCAATTTTTCGTAAGCGAATCGATTTCGGTGTGACCTCAACCAATTCATCTTCATCAATATAAGCTATCGCCTGTTCGAGCGTGAGCCTTTTCGGCGGCGTGAGCTTTACGGCGTCATCTTTGCCGGCGGCGCGGATATTGGTGAGCTGTTTTGCCTTTAGAGGATTTACATCTAAGTCGTTTGGCTTGGCGTTCTCGCCTACAATCATTCCTTCATAGACTTTGTCGCCGGGCGAAATGAACATGATACCCCGTTCTTCGAGGTTCCAAAGTGCGAATGGTACGGCGGCCCCATCACCATTGGAAATCAAAACGCCATTGCGGCGACCTTCGATGGCACCTTTATGAGGCGCATGCTCTAAATAGGAGCGGTTCATGACACCTGTACCGCGCGTGTCAGTCAAGAATTCACCATGGTACCCGATGAGGGCGCGCGACGGTGAATGCATGACGATACGCGTTTTGCCAGCACCGGCTGGTTTCATTTCCGCGAGTTCAGCTTTCTTCTGGGAAAGCTTTTCAATCACCACACCGGAATATTCATCGTCGACATCAATCACGACTTCTTCAATAGGCTCAAGAAGCTGACCGTCTTCATCGGTGCGAGTAACAACGCGCGGCCCTGAAACAGCTAATTCGAAGCCTTCCCGGCGCATATTTTCGATCAGCACGCCGAGCTGTAATTCCCCGCGGCCGGCGACTTCGAATGCATCTTTGTTTTCGGTTTCCGTCACAGAGATCGCAACGTCACCCTCTGCTTGCCGTAAAAGACGTTCACGGATAACGCGGGACTGAACTTTGTCGCCTTCACGTCCAGCAAGTGGGGAGTCATTCGCACCCATAGTGATGGATAGGGTTGGCGGATCGATGGGTTGCGCCGGCAAAGGCTCTTCGTTGGTCAGATCGCAAATCGTGTCGGATACGGACGCCTTTGAAAAGCCAGCGATCGCAATGATATCCCCTGGGGCTGCCTCATCGACCGGTTGGCGTTTCAGTCCGCGAAAGGCGAGTACCTTAGTCACACGTGCCTGTTCGATCAGTGCTCCGTCACGCGACAAGGCTTTCATGGTGATACCAGGCTTGGCCACGCCAGAAATGACGCGTCCAGTGAGGATGCGCCCGAGATAGGGATCAGCCTCAAGTGTGGTTGCCAACATGCGGAACGGTTCGTCTGTCGACGATGCACCAACATCTGGGGTTGGAATGTGTGACAGCACGGTTTCAAAAAGGGGGATCAGGTTTTCGCGCGGCGCGTCCATAGAGTGTGCGGCCCATCCGTCACGACCAGCGGCATACAGTACCGGAAAGTCCAATTGCTCATCTGTGGCCCCTAGCGCTGCAAAAAGGTCGAATGCAGCATCAAGCGCGCTGTCTGGATCCGCGCTCGGACGATCGACCTTGTTGAGGACGACAATAGGCTTCATGCCCAGGGCCAGGGCCTTGGACAACACGAATTTCGTTTGCGGCATTGGTCCTTCAGCAGCGTCGATGAGGAGAAGACATCCATCGACCATAGAGAGAATGCGTTCAACTTCTCCGCCAAAATCGGCGTGTCCCGGGGTGTCGACGATATTCAGTCGAACCGGCTCCTCGCCGCCTTCCCAAAGCACACTGGTACATTTGGCCAAGATCGTGATGCCACGCTCACGCTCAATGTCATTTGAGTCCATGGCCCGTTCGGCCATTTCTGAACCCTCGCGGATGGCACCGGATTGGCGCAACATCTCATCGACGAGCGTAGTTTTGCCATGATCAACGTGCGCGATGATAGCGAGATTGCGGAGCGGTATTGTGCGTTGCGTCATAGGGCGCGAGGTGCGCTTTTTTTCGTCATTTTGCAAGGGTTTGACGCAAATTCCCTACAATAAGACCGAGATTGGTTTATAGACTGGATCAGATGGGCAAAGAATGCCCGGATTTCGACGGCTTGAGCGGCTAAGGGGAGACGGCAAAGACCTATGGCGCATCTTTTTATCAGCTACTCGCGAACAGATCGGTCAGCGATTGAAAAGCTGTCTACCGTGCTGGAGGCCGCAGGCCATTCGGTCTGGTGGGACCGGCATATTCGGGGCGGAGCTGCATTCGCCAAAGATATCGAATCGCAGCTTCAAAAAGCTGATGCCGTCATTGTTGCCTGGTCTTCAGAGGCTAATGAATCAGACTGGGTGAAGGACGAAGCTGTCTTTGCGCGCGACAAAGGTAAATTGCTGCCGATAGTTCTGACTAAGTGTGAAGCCCCCATGGGTTTTCGCCAATACCAAAGTGTGGATTTTAGCAGATGGAAAGGCGACCCCGATGATGAACCGGTGCAACGGCTTTTGTCATCGATTGCCGATACAACGGGCGGCGCGGCTCCTGAGCCAATTACCCCAAAATCTGCGATACAAAAATTTGTTTCGTCGCCTATTTACTTAGGTGGCGCAGCCGCGGCTTTATTAGCACTGATCGTAGCGGCCATTTTTACGTTCAATGGCGTTGGTGGCGACGAGTTAGCCACTGACGCTGGTGAAACAGTTGCTGCCAATATTCCATCACACAGCGATGAAGTTTCTATTGCAGTTTTACCCTTCGCCGATATGTCGCCTGAGGGTAATCAGGAATATTTCGCAGATGGTCTGTCTGAGGAGCTTTTAAATGTGTTGGTGCGCGTTGACGGGTTAAAAGTTGCCTCGCGCACATCATCTTTTGCTCTTAAAAACCAAGTA
>JAJFGD010000169.1 GCA_021776315.1 Hyphococcus sp.
AAACAATAAATTTGACACTACGGAATTTATCCAGAAGAAAAATAGCGGTCTTGTGCTGGAAGTTGCCGCGAGTCATTCGTCCCTCACTAATGAAATCGGTGACGAAACGGGCAAGTCAAAAATTGCAGAATATGTTGTCTATACATTAAGAGATATTTCTGCGCGGAAAAGAATTGAAGCAGCGGAACGCGAGGCAAAGGAAGCTGCGATCGCAGCAAACAAGATGAAATCAGAATTGATTTCTAATATGAGCCATGAGTTACGAACGCCCCTCAATGGCGTTATCGGCTTCGCAGACATATTACAAAAAGAGGCTTTTGGGCCCATCGGAGTGCCGGAATACATAGAATATTCCGAAAATATCTACACTAGCGGCAAACGCCTATTAAATATTGTCAATGACATGCTCAATATTGGTCGGCTCGATGCGGATAGTTTTGAATTGTCCAAAAGCACAATGGACATGGATGAGTTGATTGACCATTGCCTTGCCGCTTTTGAAAAACGAACAATGCAGGATTCTAAATCCATTCAAGTCAAAATTTTGGATGATATTCCTCGGGTCCGGTTTGACCTAACTGTTATATCAGAGATTTTCGCGCATTTACTTGGCAATGCCGTTGAATTTGCAAAAGACAAAGAGGACTCTTTCATTGGTGTTCGCGTGAAACAAAGTGGTTTTGACCTTGTTTTTGAATTTGTGGACAATGGATGCGGTGTTTCTCCAGAACATCTACCTAAATTATCGGAGGCGTTCTACCAGGCCGATAGCTCGCTTAACCGACAGCATGAAGGTGCTGGCCTCGGGCTCTATCTCGTGTCCAAATTTACAGCTCTCCATAGCGGTACGCTAGAATTAAAGAGCAAAGAAGGGTCAGGGTTTCTTGCGCGCCTCAAATTTTCAGACGTTGTGGTGAAAGCCGAACGCAAAGCTGCGTGATTGCGGTAAATCGTTACGATGCGTTACGGTGCATGAGAGGTTGATAATATTTGGCGCGTGCTGATATTCGTCACACCGTCAAACAAGGCGATTGCATCGCGAATATGGGCAAGGTCATTCATTGAATTGCATTCGCAATAAACGATCATATCAATATCACCCGTCACGCAATTAGCTGTCTGGACTCCAGGAATTTGGCAAATTGAATGCACAACGTCTGTTTGTCCGCCGCCGATTTCAAACTGAATGGTTAGATAGGCCCTAACGGAAGGCAGAACGGTATCAGCAACAATGATAGTATAATTTTTGATGACACCCGCTTCTTCTAATTTCGTAATACGGTCATGGGTGGCGCTACGAGAAAGGTCGATATCTCGTGCGAGTGAGACGAGACTTGCGCGCGCATTTTTCTTCAGCGCCGTCAGCAGTAAAATGTCTTTACTATCTAAGCGATCATGGCTCATCGGCTAGCCTTCGATTCTTCAGTTCGACCGGATTTTATCCGGACATTCAGGCATAATGCTGGTGGTGCATTCTAAGGCCAGCCCATACCGTAATCGTGCGATGATGGGAGACTACGATGGAACTCGGTACATTTCTATTATTTTTAGGCACCACAGCTGTCGTTGTATTTTCGCCTGGGCCGGCTGCCATAACGATTGCCTCACAAGGATCGGGAAACGGCGTATTGCGTTCGCAATATGGTGTTTTTGGAATCGCAAGTGCCAATGCCGTTTATTTTGCTTTGTCTGCGACCGGCATTGCATCACTCATTATCGCGTCAAACCTTCTGTTTACGGTTCTCAAATGGTGCGGGGTTGCTTTCCTGATCTATTTGGGGTTGTCAGCCATTTTTAGCAAAGCCGGAGGCC
Organism: Hyphococcus sp.; assembly: GCA_021776315.1. Classification (GTDB taxonomy): domain Bacteria; phylum Pseudomonadota; class Alphaproteobacteria; order Caulobacterales; family Parvularculaceae; genus Hyphococcus. The sequence continues at coordinate 1,813 of JAJFGD010000169.1, forward strand.
TGAAAGTAAAGCGTGGCCACCGGGAAAAAGCGCAGCTCCTATTTGCCAAAGGATTTGTCGTAGAGTTTTCAAATCCTAAAGCGCTATTATATTTCGCTGCGATCTTGCCACAGTTTTTGGACTTGGCCGCACCGATTGCACCTCAATTGATGATTATGTGCCTCACGACGCTCGGTCTCGATATTGTTGCGTACACGGTTTACGCATTTCTCGGCGCGAGCATTTCGAATAAAGGCGTTAAACCTTGGGTGGTTAAATGCTTGAATACGACTGCCGGCGGTGCGCTCTTGCTCGCTGCCTTCAAGATGATGAAAGTTGCCAACTAGGCAGAATGGTTTTCCGTACCGTTTTGGCAACACGCTGTAACGCAAACTGTGCGTGATGTGTGCCAATCCACAGCATAGACACCGCAGCCTGCGCAGTGACGAGCTCATGCATATATTCGGAAATCAACAAACCGGGTACCAGATGCTGCGAGCAACATAGCTGCCCGCTCAGCGCCGGCGCTCAATGTTGATTTTATGAAAAATGGCTCCCCGAGCTGGACTCGAACCAGCGACAAGCTGATTAACAGTCAGCTGCTCTACCAACTGAGCTATCGGGGAATGCCGTTGGAGGCGGCGGATATAGCAAAGGGACATTAGCAAATCCACCACAAAATATGGTGAATGAAAACTTTTCGTCATCTTTGTGTGAAAATCATCCCATTTGATGCGAGACGGCCCCGCTTTGGGGGAAGCAGGGCCGGTACTCACTGTCGTGGGGTATGGTGGGGTATCTTCTCGGGAGAAGATATTCTTAAGATCTCATCAAGATATTAACATATGGTTAACGCTTTTGACGGGATTTTACTCACCCGGCTTCCATAATGGGTTCCTTGGGTCACGGCCCCGGAACGCGCCAGATGTCTCGGTCTCCCCATCATAGCGACGTGGTTCTGATTCGGCAAAGTCGCTGTCCTGGGAGGCCCCATCGCCGATTTTAGGCTGTTTTTCGCCAGTCCAAGCCCAGCGATAGAAACGGGCGATATCCGCCCCAACCGCATACATGGCCGGCACAAAGATCAGGGTCACGAAGGTCGCGAAGAAGACCCCAAAGGCGAGGGCGACAACCGTTGGCTTTAGGAATTGCGCATCGGTTGAGGTCTCAAACATAATTGGTAAGAGGCCGATAAAGGTCGTGAACGAGGTTAGCGTGATTGGGCGGAAACGCCCGACACCAGCCTTGACCAACGCCGCCAGGGCACCTTCACCATTGGCACGCAATCGGTTGACGTAGTCGATCAGGACCAAATTGTCATTGACCACAACACCGGCGGCGGCACCAACCCCAAAGAAGGAGAATAGGGCAAAATCAATCCCAAACAGGAAGTGACCAAACATCGCGCCCATGAAGCCAAATGGGATGGCCGTCATCACCAATAGTGGCTGCCAATATGATGAAAACGCGATAGCCAGCAGCATATACATGGCAAATAGGGCGATGGCGTAGAGCGACAAGAATTCCGTCAGGAACTCTGCTTGCGCTTCTTGGTCGCCGCGCTGGGCTAGCGATGCTTCCGGGTGACGCCGACGCCATTCCGGCACGAATTCTTCTCGGAAGGATTTCATCACCGCGGCGCGATCGACGCCGTCACGAATTTCACCAGAGATCCGGGCCGAGCGTTTGCGATCGCGACGATCAATGCGCTTATAGCTTGGTTCAAAAGTAGCCGTGGCAACTGTTGTAAGCGGTACTTCACGGCCATCAGCGGTGCGAATGCGCATATTGTCGATGGTGGCAAGTGAGCTACGATCAGCCTCCGGATAGCGCACCATAACCCGAACATCTTGACCATCGCGCGGCAGCCGTTGAACTTCCTCACCGAAAAAGGCTTGGCGAACCTGGCGAGAAACATCAGCGAGCGTCAGGCCAAATCGCTCTGCACCTGGCTTTAGTTCAAACCGCAATTCATCCGTCGCAGACTGAAGGTTGTTCCGAACGTCGTAAACGCCGGGAAGAGTGTTCAAATAATTTTGAACATCCAGGGTCGCCAGGCGCAAATCTTCCAGCTCATTGGCTTCGACACCAAAGGAAATATCGGGGCCGCTATTATTAATCGTGTAGCCGATGTTGATTTCTTCGGCGTCCGGAATGTCACCCACTTCATCGCGGAAATATTCGGCGGCTTCCTCAGATGATTCATCACGTTTATCGGATTCAATGATTGTGATGTAGGAGGTTACTTGGCCTTCATCAGCGCGCACATAGATAGACTGGACATAGTCGATGCCATCGACTTGGCCTTTATCTGCTTTCATCCGTTCAGCCGCTTCTTCGACTTGGTCGAAGATCTGTAGACTTCGATTAAATGATGCCCCCTCTGGCAAGCGCACCTCAAGAGATACAAATGTACTTTGCACCTCAGGGCTGAACTTAAAGGCTACCCAACCTTGGGCCATCAACGCAACGGCAACAGCGAAGGCCACGGTAAAACTTGCGGCCGTGATGTACCGGGCTTTGACGGCAAATGTAACAATCGGTCGGTAAACCGTATTGGCAAAATTCATTATGCCTTCTGCAAATACCCGTTGCATTCGGTAATACACACCTGACTGGTTTTGCGGTTTCATATGCGCCAGGTGTGATGGCAGGATGAAGAAGCTTTCGATCAAGGAAAAAGTCAGGGCGAAAATAACCGTCAGCGTAATGTGCTTAGTGAATTGCGCCGTGCCGCCGCCAATAAACAGCCACGGACTAAAGGCAATCATGGTGGTTAGGACTGCAAACAAAACCGGTTTGGCCACAAGTTGCGTGCCGATGATCGCCGCGTCGACCCCTTTGTGTTTACCTTCTTCAACCTCATTGTGAATGCTTTCACCAACAATGATGGCGTCATCCACC
>JAJFGD010000170.1 GCA_021776315.1 Hyphococcus sp.
TTGCATGGTCGAATATGAACCTTTATGTCGTCTATCCTCAAACCCGTCGATTATCAGCGCGTGTTCGTACTTTCATCGACCATCTGGTTGAGCGATTTCACAACAATCCGTATTGGGACGACAAAATTACAGCCGCGCGACACCAGTGACGAAACCGCTGTTTTCATTTTTCATTAACCATGAAGTCGTAATCGCGACAGGCTGACGCGGTGTCAGTATTTCAGGGGAAGACTGATAAATGAGAAAAACAACAAAAAAAGCTGTTAAAACGACAGCGAAACGCAAGACAGCGGTAAAAGCAAAACGCACCGCTAAAAAGACGACCGCAAAGAAAGCTACAAAGAAAAAAGTAGTGCGCAAAGCGGCGGCAAAGAAGACGACACTTAAAGTCAAGAAAACGCCAGCAGCGAAACGCAAAGCGGTGAAGAAAACGGCGACGAAGAAAAAAGTCGCTGCGAAAACCACAGCCAAAAAAGCTGTGAAAAAGACTGTCAAAAAGACAGCAAAAAAAGCAGTCGCTAAAAAAGTGACGAAAAAGCCGGCAGCGAAGAAGACCACGGCAAAACGCCGAACGGTTACCCGTCGCAAGGCCGCTTAACTCAATAAAAGTTGTATGCGTAAAAATGGAGATTCCGGCTCAAATGGCTGGAATCTCCATTTCTTTGCACCATTGCTTGGATTTGGCCCGGGATTTGGTCGCGAATTGCCTTGCAAACCATATAAAGATATCTTTATATGTGTGCTGCAAGGATGGATCTATGACCGATTTCGACCCAAAACGACCAGCCCGAATTGCGGCGCTCAAAGACGCCCTGAAAAGACGCATCATCGTACTCGACGGCGCGGCGGGGACCTTCATTCAAGGATATGAACTGGATGAAGCTGGTTATCGCGGCGAGCGATTTGCCGATTGGCGAAGCGATATCAAAGGCAATAACGACATTTTGACATTGTCGCGGCCAGAGATCGTGCGCGAAATGCACGATGCCTATTTTGCTGCTGGCGCGGACATGGTTGAAACCAATACGTTTTCGGCGACGACTATTGCGCAGTCAGATTACGACATGGAAGACCTTGCCTATGAGTTGAATGTGGCAGGCGCAAAACTCGCCCGCTCTGCCGCTGATGCGGCGTCGACGGATGATCGGATTTGCTTCGTCGCCGGAGCAATCGGACCAACCAATCGTACAGCATCAATTTCACCGGATGTTAACGATCCGGGTAAGCGCAATACTGATTTCGACACACTCGCAAAGTCATATGCGGACGCGGCGCGTGGCCTTATCGAAGGTGGTGCCGATACATTATTGATCGAAACGATTTTTGACACGCTCAATGCAAAAGCCGCAATCTATGGCGTTCAAGAATTGTTTGCGGAAATTGGCTTCGAAATTCCGGTCATGATTTCTGTGACCATCACAGATCAATCCGGACGTACATTGTCGGGGCAAACACCGGAAGCATTTTGGAACGCCGTCCGTCATGCCAAACCACTGTCAGTGGGGGTTAATTGTGCGTTGGGGCCTGATCTCATGCGTCCCTATGTGGCTGAGCTGTCCCGGGTCGTTGATTGTTATTTGTCCGCTTACCCGAATGCCGGTCTGCCCAATGCTTTTGGCGGCTATGATGAGACACCCGAATCGATGACGAAAAATATGTCGGAATGGGCGCAAAGTGGCTTACTCAATTTTATCGGCGGGTGTTGTGGTACGACGCCGGCCCATATTGAAGCCTTTGCCAAGGCCGTAAAGGAAGTGTCCCCGCGGGCGCTCTCCAAAAATCAAACGGCAATGCGTCTTTCTGGGTTAGAACCATTTTCTCTCGCCAGTTAGAGCAGATAAATATTGCGCATTGACCCGCGTACGCTATCCATATCGACATGATGGATATTTCAGAACAAAGACAATGGATTGATCGTCTCGTCGCTTTTGACACGACATCCTCAAAATCAAACCTTGCGCTGATCGAAGATGTTGAGGCTTATCTCAGCGGATTTGGTGTTGAAACATTCCGCGTTGAGAATGATGATCAAACCAAATCAAACCTCTATGCGATTGTCGGGCCCAAGGTAGAGGGTGGCGTCGTGCTTTCAGGGCATACGGATGTCGTCCCCGTGGATGGTCAAGATTGGGATAGCGATCCGTTTGTCGTTGTCGAAAAGAATGGAAAACTTTTTGGCCGCGGCGTCGCGGATATGAAGTCATTCTCTGCCATTGGGTTGTCTTTGGTGCCTGAAATGTTGAAGGCAGGCCTGAAGCGACCGATTATTTTTGCGCTTTCATATGACGAGGAGATTGGATGTATTGGCGCGCCGCGCATGATTGCACAGATCGCTGACAAAGTGCCGACCCCTTCCGCGGTTATTGTTGGGGAACCAACAAGCATGAAGGTGATCAATGGTCACAAGGGAATATCGTCATTCCGTGTCCATGTGACCGGATACACAACGCATTCAAGTCAGACAGATCGCGGTGTTTCAGCGGTGGAAGCCGCCGCGCGACTGATCGCAAAGATCGCAGATATGCGCAAAGCACGAGAAAGAGCAGCCGATCCAGAGTCGCCATTTGATCCGCCATACTCAACAATGACGGTCAATGTTGTTCATGGAGGAACCCAACTCAACATAATGGCGAGCGAGGCCACCTTCGATTGGGATTTGCGGACAATACCCGGAGACTGTCGCGAAGACATTATTGAGGAATTTACTGATTTTGCTCTCGGCATAGAGGCAGAAATGCGCGCCAAGTCATCTGAATGCCGCATTAAAATAGAACAGATGACCAATGCGCCTTCCTTGGCTCCTCATGAAGACAATCCGGCGGCTGATTTGGCAAAAGCGATTACCGGACATAATAGTGCCGATGTGGTAGCCTATGCGGCTGAAGCCGGACAGTTTCAGGAAGCTGGTTTTTCAACGGTCATCTGTGGACCAGGATCGATTGATCAGGCCCATCAGCCGAATGAATTTATTTCGCTAGAGCAAATTGAAGCCGGTACCCAGTTTATGCGTCGTTTGATTGCCCGACTATCAAGCTAAAAAATTTGAGGAGACCTATATGACATCCCTAGAGACAGCTGGATTTTGGATTGCGTTAAATATCCTTTTGTTGGTTTTTTTGAGTGCGCGTGTGGGTCAGTCCCGCTCTAAACACAAAGTCAATCTCGGTCACGGCGATAATGACGAAGTGCTGGCAGCGGTTCGTAGCCAGGGGAACTATATTGAATATGCGCCCGCTGCACTGCTTGGCTTGACTGTGCTTGCCATGATCGGCGGTGGCGTTTTGCTCATCAATATTTTAGGGGCAGTTTTCTTTTTTGGACGATTAGCCCATATGGCAGGCCTTGGAATGGGTATTTGGTCAAAAGGGCGGATGGTCGGCACGATGTTAACTATGCTTACCCTTTTGGCGACGGCTGTGAGCCTGATTTTTTACGCTTTTACTGGGTAACGTTCTGTTAAGAGACGTAAGCGGAGCGTTTAAAAACCCTGTATTTCCGCGGTGTTTACACTGTCTTTACTCCATGCTGCGACTTTTTTCTGCAGAACAGTTGGTTAAAGAAAAAAGGTAATGCACCGGTGAAAAAAGTTACGAAATGCAGAGCCTGCGGGTCAAAGGCACTTAGCCCCGCATTTGAGATGTCAGTTGGTGCGGGACCACGTCGTTTATGGCGGAGTGGGAAAGAAACCATAGAATATCTTTTGTGTGATCCTTCTCGGGATGCACGTGCGTGCGGTTTATTGCAGTCAGCTGTAGTTAGCGAGCCTATTGCGGTCACACCGTCGGGACGTCACAGCTCTACACGAGATCAGTTGCGCGCTGTTGCGACAGAAGCGCTTGAACTCATATCTGGTCGAGACTGTGCTGCACTCGATATAGGGTGCAATGACGGTACTTTGCTTTCCTATTATCCCCGATGGGTTGAACGATTTGGCGTTGATCCAAGCGACCAGGTTGATGAAATAGGCGATTGGTCATGGTCTGCAAAATCGACGTTCCCGTCGAAGGAATTAGACCAGGCTTTTGGTGAAAAGAAATTTGAGATTATTACAGCCGTTTCGGTTCTTGAATATGTCGATGACCCAAAAGCTCTATTGGCTCGGGTAAAGTCTCTACTGACGGAAGATGGTGTTTTTGCTTTAGAGACGCTTTATTCGCCGCATATTCTGACACGCAACTGTTTGGAGACACTCCAATCTGGTGCGACTGCCATGTACTCACTGTCTGTCATTGAATGGCTGGTGCGTGAAGCTGGCCTGAAAGTTTTCAAAGGTGCTCTGACCTCGAAAGAGGGCGGTTCAATTCGCCTTTTCCTAACCCATCAAGAAAATGATGAATTTGATTTTGACCCTTGGTTTGAACGTTTGGCCCGTCTTTGGGATGAAGAAAATGTTCTCGCCATGCGTGCTCTGCAACCATATCAGTCATTCGAAAAACGCTTGGAAGATGTGCGCGCGCGCTTCAACGGTCTCCTTGAGGAGATGGCCAAGCGCGGAGAGACAGCCCATATTCTGGGTGCTGATATACAATCTGAAGCGCTCCTTCGGTGGGCCGGACCTTCTTCAGAGGTGATTACCGCGGTTGTCGATACGGCCGCTTCGCGTGATCATAAAACCTTGGGTGATAGTGGTCGCCGCATTATTTCCGAGACGGAAAGCCGGTCGGCAGAACCTGCAGTGTTGATCGCACCAATGCGTTATAAACGTGAAATGTTGGAGCGCTGGCGCGAAACCATCATGCTTGGTGCCCGTATGATCTTCGTGACACCAATGCCCCATGTGGTCTCTGCCGCAAACTTCGCAACCGAATATGGAAAAGCGATTGGCGGTGGAGATGGGCCGGGTGGTGCGGAAACCTTGCGCACAATTCTAGCAGCAGCAGGTGGCCCGCGTTTGATCGCCGAGAATGCGGATGAAGCGAAGTCTGCCTAGGAAAATTTGTTTGGGTTGGTCTTCACCTAAGTTGAGATAAACCGCCGGGTCGTACCCTCGAGAGCAACGGCGGTCAATCGACCGCTCCAGCAAGCACCTGTATCAACATCAATGCGCCAACCGACATCCACTGGTTTCTCAACAGGTTGGTGACCATGCACGACGATCTGGTTCGGGCGTTCGCTGACGCTCATTTTGTGAAACTTCTTACGTATCCACAAAAGATCTTCTTCCTTTTGATCGTCGAGGGCGATGCCTGGGCGAAGCCCCGCGTGGACAAAAAGATAATCTCCCTCTTGGTGGGTGAGTGTAAGATTGTTGAGAAACGACAAATGTTCCGCCGGCATTTGCGCTTTTAAATCTGTGGCCAGATCTTCATTGCGCCGGCCGAGAATTGGTTTGATTCCGTAGCTCTGCAAGGTTTCGTCCCCACCCCAATCCAACCATCGTTCCGTGGCGTCCGGTGCGGCCAAAAATTCCAGCATCAAGGCTTCGTGGTTGCCCTTTAGGAAAACTGTATCTGGTGCTGTTTTTTGAAGTTCAACCAGCTGGTCCAAAACCCCTTTTGTGTCTGGGCCACGATCCACATAGTCACCCAGAAAAATCAGGCGATGCTTGGTGTTTTCAGCATCCTCGGCGATTATTTGAAGGAGGTCGTCCAAAATCCCGGAGCAGCCATGAACATCGCCGATGGCATAAATCCGCATGCCAGTCCGTATCTGTGCAGCGCCTTTGCTACCTTTTTTCTCGAAGAGTTTTCCCAACATTACAGTAGTATCCGCGATAACAGGGCCAAATTCGTTAAGACCGATGCGATCATGCTACACGCCGCCGTCGAAATGCGCTATTTACTATCTGCAACAAAATCATGATAGCCCGCAGAACAAGCAAGTGAAAGGATCCAATTGACATGGCCGTGCTCGTCACCGGTGCTGCCGGCTATATTGGCTCTCACATGCTACTGGCGTTGCTAGACGCTGGCGAAAAATCAATTGGGATCGATAATCTTTCTACCGGCGTTGAATGGCTCGTACCGAATAAAATACCGCTGGTGGTCGCTGATGTTGGTGATGAGAGAGTATTGCGATCAGTCATTGACAATCACGACATCCAGGAAGTGATCCATTTTGCCGGATCCATCTTAGTAACGGAATCGATCAAACACCCGCTCGACTATTATTCAAACAATACCGAAAACACCTTGAAACTCGTACGCAGTTGTGCCGAAGCTGGGGTGAAGCGGATTATTTTTTCATCGACAGCGGCGGTTTATGGTACGCCGGAGCGTGTCCCAATTTCAGAGCAAGCACCCATCCAAGCGATTACGCCCTATGGGGCCTCAATGGCGATGAGTGAACGTATTTTGAAGGATGCGGCGAAGGCCCATGACCTTTCCTATGTGACACTGCGTTATTTCAATGTCGCCGGCGCTGACCCAAAGGGGCGGGCGGGCGAAATTGGTAAGCCAACCCATTTGATCAAAGCGGCCGCTCAGATTGCTGCAGGCATCCGCCAGGAAAAATTCCAAATCTATGGCGGGGATTATGCGACGCCGGATGGTGCTGCCATCAGGGACTATGTCCATGTCACCGATTTGGCGGCAGCCCATTTAAAAGCACTAAAACATTTGCGTGCAGATAATGCGTCAGCGACATTAAATTGTGGCTATGGCCGAGGTTATTCTGTTTATGAAGTGCTCGAGGCTTTTGGCCGGATAACCGGGAATACGTTGCCCTATGAGGTGGCGCCTCGCCGTGCCGGCGATCCGCCGCAATTGATTGCGGACAATGCAGCCATTCGGACAGTTTTGGATTGGCGCCCACGTTATGACGACATTGATTTTATCGTTGAGACTGCACTGAAATGGGAACAAGCCCTTGCTGAAAAATCCGGGGATGCAGCTTGACGATATCAGCTTTAACGTTGGCGCGCAGTGTTTTCTTCACTTTGTTGGCTATTGTGACTTGGTTGACGGTGACGCCAAACCCCGACGACACCCAAACAGGGTTTGCGCTAATGCGTTGGATTTCAGAGAAATTGTTTGGTGATGCGGCGCTTAACGACAAAGTGGCACATTTCGCAGCATATGGTGTCCTTGGATTCTCAGCTTTTTTTGCAAAGGTTTGGTTGTTTGGACGGCAGATTTTGACCGTCATCGCCTTAGCCCTTTACGGGGCCTTTCTTGAAGTTGTGCAAGGGTTGGGGGGCGTGCGCCAGCCGGAAATTGCAGATGCGATCGCGAATATGTTGGGTGCGGTTGCGGGATTTGGCGTGGCATTTTTAGTGCTGCGATTTCTATGGAAGAAATGGGCATGAAGGCGGCTATCATCATCCCAGCGCGATATGCGTCGTCGCGGCTACCGGGAAAACCGCTGCTTTGTGAGACGGGCAAACCACTAATCCAACACACTTATGAACAAGCATCGCTTGCGCAAAGCGTTGACACCGTCATTGTTGCCACAGACGATCAGCGTATTTTTGATGCCGTGACTGCATTCGGAGGCAAGGCCGTTATGACGTCGGCGGATCACGCGACGGGAAGTGCGCGCGTCGCAGAGGCCGCCACCAATACTAACGCCGAGATCATTGTTAATTTACAAGGAGACGAACCTGAAATTGACCCCGCCCATATCGACTTGCTGGTAGACATCGCTGGGGGCGTTGATTGTTTTGCGGCGACATTGGTTTGTCCTTTTGACCGATCAGCGACATCGGGACCGGGATCTCCGGAAGACCCGGCTGCGGTCAAGGCGATTCTTGGTGATCAAATAGGGGATGGCGTTTTCAAGGCCGATTACTTTACGCGGTCGCAATGTATTTTCCCTCGCGATGCGCAAGGCATGATCACTGCCCCTGAAGCCTATCATTTACATGTCGGTATTTATGCCTTCAGGCATTCAAACCTTGTACAATTCACCAAGTGGGATGCGGGCATGCTGGAAATGGCTGAAAACTTGGAACAGCTTCGAATTTTGGAAAATGGCAAAATGATTGCTGTGAGTAAGGTTGATGTCGCACCAGTTGGGATCGATACGCCCGATGATTATCGGGCATTCGTTCAGCGGTGCAGGGCGTCAACGCTCTAAGCGAGGGCGGAGTAAGTGTATACCACCGGTGCCAGCGCTACGCATATAACAGTTGCAGACATCAAAAATGTAATAAATTTGGTCATGGTTTTTTCTTCTTCTTTTTGTTTTTATTCGCCCAATAATTTTAGACGAGTGCGGCATATGTATAAAATGCAGGTGCTAGGGCAACACAGATAACCGTAACGGTCATCAATGCGGCAACAACTTTGGTCATGATCTCTCTCCTCTTTCCGTATGCCTGAGATAAGAGCGAAATCATGGCAATAAAATGGGTGACGCCCGCCATTCACCGCAGCAGTCGACCATTTTATCGAAAGACAATTTTTCAAAAACGATTTGGCGCTAGAGCCCATCGACTCGTCGGTTAAGAGTTTGTTGGCAACGATCTCAGCCAAAAAAATTGCCTAAACTTATACTGAATTCCGATGGGCTTGCGCCCATAGGGCGAACAATGGCTGACTGACGCCTTTCGAAGATGGGAGGCACTGGCCATGGATGGATTATTAGCGCTTGAAAACTGGTTTACTCTTCTAATGCTCATCCTGCTTCAAGCAGTGCTGGGTTTTGACAACCTTCTTTACATTTCGCTTGAGGCTGGAAAGACCCCACCGGAAAGCCAGCGGTTTGTCCGCCGTATGGGCATAGGGTTGGCTATCTTGTTTCGACTGGTCTTGATGTTCGTTGTGTTGGGTCTGATCAACAAGTTCGCCCAACCCATGTTCTCGGTAAATTGGATGGGTGTCTTTGAGGCGGCATTTACCTTCCATGCAGTTGTTTCGATCCTGGGCGGTGGATTCATTATGTACACTGCCACCAAGGAGATCATGCACTTATTGGCGGTTGAGCATTTGGAGGATCCCGGTGATAGCCGAAAACGATCCGTGGCCTCTGCGATTGCTCTGATTGTGGCGATGAATTTGGTCTTTTCCTTCGACTCTCTTTTATCGGCAATCGCATTGACGCAAGTCACCTGGGTGATTGCCGTGGCCATTATTGTCAGCGGCATTTTGATGATCGTGCTTTCCGATCATGTTTCAGAATTTCTGAAGAAAAACCGCATGTTTGAAGTCATCGGTCTCTTCATCTTGTTTATCGTTGGGATCTTATTGATCACAGAAGGTGGGCATTTGGCCCATATGGAACTGTTCAATTTCAAAGTTGAAGCGATGTCGAAGGCGAGTTTCTATTTTGTGATCTTCGTGATGGTCGTCGTTTCCATCGTACAGACCCGCTATCGCAACAAGCTAGAAGCACGACGTCAAAAGGAACATCACGGCGTCGCGTCTGGTTGAGGTAAAGTCCGCAGAATCAAAAACCGGGGCCCTTGATGTAAAAGGTCCCGGTTTGATTAGGAAAGCGCGGAATTAGTCCATTGGGCGGAAAATCAAGGTCAATACGACCCCGATCAAACCGATCACGCCCCATAGCGGTAAATCCAATATTGTGCCGAGCGCTTGGGAAACGCCGCCCGGTGAAACTTCAGTGATTGATGCACCATTAATCCCAACAAGCGCTAGGATCTGGGCAGTTGACCGCATAACCGGCTCGCCGGTTTCTAGAGACGCAACCCCATCAGCTCCCAAAAGTGCAATCGCGAGTGCGACCATAACCCAAGCAATAAAACGAAACGCAGCCATCGAGGCCCCCTCACATGGTTAACAAAACTCTTACAATCTTTAGGATAACGCCATCAGCCGTATCGCGCAATTCCTCCGTAAATTAGGGTTAAAGCCCCGATCATTAGGCCTTGCGTGGCGGGCGCGGCTGGCTATAGTCCGGCGCTTCTAGCCGGACAGGTGGCCGAGTGGCTGAAGGCGCACGCTTGGAAAGCGTGTAGGCGGGTAACCGTCTCGAGGGTTCGAATCCCTCTCTGTCCGCCAGCATAAATGAGTAACTTGTTGTTATAATTGACAAATATAAATTTCGAATACATATAAACCACCAATAAAACCACCAATAAAATCTCTCATCTAAACTCAAATCTGGCAAAATATTTATTCTCTATACTGCCTATTATGAATGCTCAGTAGAAGCCTTGCAATCTTAACACCCCACTGAACGGCAATACCATCGGCGGTCGGATTGGATCGCTGCTTATGAACCTCTCTCGGTTTAACGGTATCAAGTTCACAAACACATTTGCCGATAGTGTGCTTCAGAACTAGATTGACCAGTGAACAACGGAATGAGCGGAAATTGAAACCCTGCACGTTTACGACCTGCGCCACGAAGCCATCTCAAGGTTATTCGAGCACGGACTCGGCGTTGCTCACGTGGCGGCAATCTCGGGACACAAAGACTTCAGAATGTTGGCGAGATACACACATCTCAGCCCTAAACTGCCTAACGAGTTGTTGAAATGAAAATCATAGGTGCTGTCGGATGACGGCAGTGACGCCTATGACGGCACTTTCTCTATAAAAGGCATATCGGTGTGCTACCCTCATGCTCACCAACTAACCACAACAATTGATTTTAGGGTGTTGTGGTGTCACTGGTTCATGAGCCTTGACGACGCCCGTTCAAAACTGGAAAACTGGCGTAGAGACTACAATGAAGTACGTCCACACAGCGCAATCGGATACAAGACACCGATAACACTGCTTAGCCCCGCGACGGACAATCATCCGCCGTGATACTGAAACCCGGAAATCCTCCAGCCGGGTGGCCCA
>JAJFGD010000018.1 GCA_021776315.1 Hyphococcus sp.
TGGGCTTTGCCACCGGTCAGGCGCGCGATCAAAAAACTGTCCACAGTGCCGAAAGCAATCTCACCTTTTTCGGCGCGATCACGGGCACCTTCATCCCGGTCCAAAATCCAGGCAACTTTGGTGGCGGAAAAATAGGGATCAAGCAAAAGCCCGGTGCGCGCCGTGATGTCGTCTTCGTGTCCTTCGTCGCGCAAGGTTTTGCAAATATCAGCGGTGCGGCGGTCCTGCCAAACAATGGCATTGTAAATGGGTTTGTCTGTCGCCCGGTCCCACAAAATTGTGGTCTCTCGTTGATTGGTTATACCAATCGCGGCCACCGAGCCGGACTTTTCCGCCTCTGTGAAACATTGCCGCGCGACTTCTAGGGATGTGTTCCAGATATCCTCCGGATCATGCTCAACCTGACCGCCCGCCGGGTAATGTTGCGGGAATTCTTGCTGGGCGGTGGCGACGATTTTGCCCGTGCTATCAAACACAATGGCCCGGCTTGATGTGGTTCCTTGGTCAATCGCAAGAATGAAAGGCGCTACGAAATCCGTCATGGTCAATCTTTTTTGTTACTTGATAACGCGGTCGGGCGCGGACTATACACGCAAACCCTTGTGAAGAGAATTGGTCCATCAGACAATGACACAGTCGATAATTTATGTTGACGCCGATGCTTGCCCTGTGAAGGAGGAGGCTGTGCGGGTCGCTGACCGTCATGGGGTGACGATCTATTTTGTTGCCAATGCTCGTATGCGCTTACCCGTGGGGCTTGATGTACGCCAAGTGACCGTCAGCGACGGGTTTGATGCGGCTGATGATTGGATCGCCGAGCGCGCCGGGGGCGATGATATTGTGGTCACGGAAGATACTCCGTTAGCGGAGCGATGTTTAAAGGCGGGGGCGCAAGTCATCCGCAGCAATGGCAAGCCGTTTACGCTCGACAATATTGGGATGAGCATGGCGATGCGCGAGCTCTCCCGGGATTTGCGTGATATGGGTGAGATTTCTGGTGCCGGTCCATCTTTCACTAAGAAAGATCGGTCGAAATTTTTAGAAGCGTTGGAACTTGCGATGCGGCGCGCTAAATAGCGACACGACTATTTTTTGAGGGAGAAATTCATGACAGCAATTTTGATCAAGAATGTTCACATCATTGATACGGACAAAGACACGCCATCGGCGCGGTCCAACATCTTGATCGAAAATGATCGCATTAAAGAAATTTCTACCGGTGAAATAAAAGCCGCCAATGCAGAGATCATCAATGGCGACGGCCGCTATGCATTGCCCGGCCTAATCGATTGCCACGCCCATCCCTTTATGGCGGACACAAATCTTGCGCGCCTCAACGAAGTGCCACTGACCCTGATGACTGCGCGGGCCGGGAACATCATGCGCCGCATGTTGATGCGTGGTTTTACCTCTATTCGCGATGCGGGCGGCGGCGATTGGGGGATTAAGCAAGCGGTGGAAGATGACGAGATTATCGGCCCACGCATGTTCATTGCGGGCAGGGCGCTGACCCAAACTGGCGGCCATGGGGATTCACGACGCCGTACGGATAGGGTTGAGCCATGCCAATGCGCCGACGCGCTCGCGATCACGGGTAAGATCGCTGACGGTGTTGATGACGTTAGAAAGGCCGTGCGAGAGAATTTTCGCCAGGGCGTTGATCAAATCAAGATCATGGTCTCCGGCGGTGTGTCGTCACCCCATGACCCGCTTGAATGTGATCAATATTCGCCTGAAGAAATCACGGTGATTGTGGAAGAGGCAACACGACGCGACACCTATGTGATGGCCCATGCTTATGGCGCGAGCGCGATTACAACCGCGATCAATGCCGGCGTGCGCACCATCGAACATGGTAATTTAATTGATGAGGATGCCGCAAAGCTGGTTGCCAAGAACAATGCGTTTGTGGTGCCAACGCTGGTGACGTCGACGGTGCTTGAAGAAGAAGGGCGCAAGACCGGCTGGTCAGAAGAGATGTTGGAAAAGCTGGTGATCGTTCGTGATGCGGCGCTGACCAGTATCAAGATCTGTAAAAAAGCCGGGGTGCAGCTGGGCTTTGGCACCGATTTACTGGGCGATAGCCATGATGAACAATCGCGAGAATTTTTAATCCGCGCAAAAGTCGAAACCCCGCGCGAAGTGTTGCGCGCCGCCACCAAAACCAATGCAGAGATTATACAGCGCAAAGGTGAGCTTGGTGAAATCACTGTTGGGGCCATCGCGGATATGTTGATCGTGGACGGCAACCCCCTTGAAGATCTCAACGTCTTACAAGAGCAAGGCGCAAAACTTTCTGTCATTATGAAGGGCGGCAAGGTTTATAAGAATGCGTTGGGGTAGGGGCTTCTCAAGGGAAATGAGGCTGGATATTTTGTTCTTATTGATTTGAAACCATTTTTTTGAAGGCCAGCAATAAGAAATCCATTCATGCAGATTGACTGCGGATTTTTGTTGATTTCAAAAAGTCGACTCTTTGAGCGCAACGATAAAAGGTGATTTAACGACGCAATGCGACTATTTTATTTTGTCTAGTTCGACACTAGTTCGACACTAGTTCGACAATTGTGCAAACAGCATTTCAGCCTCAGAACGAAGCGCGCTATTGAAAGTTGCGGCCTTCATAAGGTCACTTTTAGCCGCATTGGTCTTATCCAGCGCAATATAAGCTTTTGCTCGATTAAAATACGCATAAGCATAGTCATCATTTTCTCTGATTGCCTGACTAAAGATCTTCACCGCATTAATATTGTCGCCCATTTCCAGATAAACTTCGCCGCTTCGATATAGCGCCATAAAATGAACCGGATTGATTTCTCTCACACGTTGATAATGTAACAGGGCATCTGGGAAATGCTGCATAAGAAAATAGGTGTAACCGAGACCATGGTGTGCGTTGTAATAATTTGGATCTATGATGAGCGCCTTAGCAAAATCCTCAATGGCATTTGCATGGTCTGTTTTCCATCGAAAGGCCGTGCCGCGAATGGTTAGAGCAATCGATTTGTACAATTCATCATTGGGAAGTGCGTCGACGAGTATTGTGCAGGCGCTAATAACGGAATCACTATCGCCACTGTCGTATCTGCAACGAGAAATTTCGGTGCTGAGTTCCGGGTGTTTTTTCAAAACCGAAGTTTGACGCGTAATTTCTGATGCATTTTGTCCATGAATAGTAAGTTCTGCATCTGCATCAGTGCGCACGGTTAGAACCGTTGCGGCAGCAATCACGACAAGAATGCCTGCTAGAAGGATGGGGCCTAATGACAGTCTGGATTGAGCGTAAGGTTTCGCGTGATCTGGTTTTGCGTTAGAAGCGGCACCATGGGCACTAGAATTTGCAGATGGCGCTGGTAATTTTTCCAACTTGCAAATTTGAGCGCGCCTCCAATCTTCAAACGGTTCGGCATTGACGCTCAAGCTTGCGAGAAATGCTTCGGCTTCAGGCGAATTTTTCGCATCTACAGCGAATTGATCAATGTCGGAGGAAAAATATTGAGGATTGAGAGAAACGATTTCAACGTCCTCGGAAATCAGATAATATTTCTCATAGGGTGAAAAAGATTTGCGCAATGCAGCAATTGCTTGTCGTAAACTAGCGCGCGCATGTTCCTGATCACTGCGATCCCATAATAGTGTAGCGAGATGCTCTCGTGAATGACGCATGCCTGGAATGGAAACCAAATACGCTAAAAGCGCTTTCGCCTTTGTAGAGGGCAAATCAATTGTCTGGCCATTAGATAACGCAATTTCGAAAACACCAAAAAGCGATACGCTTACGGTTGGTGCCATTCTGGTCGATAAGCCTCTTCTGTCGTGCCCATCCATAGGAAACAGATTCTCACTTGCCCCGCCAAAGCCCCGCATCCTTAATCGAGAACCCAAAAAGTACGTCGTTTTTGACGGTTTGGGAAGGTTTTTCACGGGCATTTACAGCGAAGATTCACGCTGAGCTCACGGTGAAGCGCGTACCGTCACCGCAATAACGACCGAACTGGGCCGCGACTTTTCTCAATTAACATAGAGGGAGCATGTCTATGCACGCCTTAATAAACAGGCTTTTTGCCACGATCGCTGGCGTCACCGTCATAATGGGTAACGTCTATGCACAAGAAACCTATCCACTATATTTCCCAGCCTATGGCGAAGACTTGCCCTATGGGCAGTTCTGGATCTATCGCCAACCCCATAATATCGAGGGTGCTGTCGCCCATGATTTAACCGGCGTCAGCTTCGATGAAAACAGCAAAAAATGGGTCCTCGATGTCAGCCTTGGTGCAGCGCCTCATGATGACAAAGTTATCTGGGGTATCCCTGTGCGCGCCGCTGCTGACGGTGAAGTCATAGCATGCTGGAGAGGATATCCTGATAGCGCGCCCGGCGGACATGAGGCCAACAACAGCATCGAAACTGATGGTGGAAACAACCTCATCATTAGCACAGGCGATGGCCATTACGTGTTTTACGCTCACCTAAAAAACAATTCAATTCCGGCGTCTTTGTGCCCGAATACAAGCGCCAGCGGTTCTCCAGCCGATTTGAGTAACTTCACTGGTGATATTCCGACCGACTATCTTGTTGCGGAAGCGGACCGAAAAACTGTTCATGTTGGGCAATTTATTGGTCGTGTTGGTCACACAGGAAATTCTGGTGGGCCACATCTGCACATTCATGTCGGAAAGGTTACAGAGACATCGCCGGGCATTTTCGACCTTGGGTCGACCGTCGCAGCGCGACTTTATGGTGCTTCAATGGTTCAGGGGTATACTGACGGTTCTATATCAGAAAATTGGGTTGCCTTAAACGGACATTACCTCAATGACATCATTGATAATGGTAAAATTATCATCATGCCCGAAGAGGGGCGCCGTTCGGGTATGTCGTCGCGTGACGTAAACCGTATTGATGTTGTCACGCGGAGCAAAGATCGTCAGCTGCAATTTAAATATTGGGATGGTCAGGAATGGAGCGGCTGGACGAAACTCGGGGGAGCGCTAACGTCTAATCCAGCCTGTGCGTCGTGGTCATCCGAACGAATTGATTGTGTTGCGCGCGGTACAAATATGAGTTTGATGCATATTCGGTGGACGCCATCTGGCGGTTGGAGCGATTGGACCAACCTTGGCGGTCTTTTAACGTCTGCGCCGTCAATCGTTGCTCGTCATGAAAATAGGCTCGACATATTTGCGAGAGGTAGGGATCATGGCCTATGGCAAAAATCTTGGAATGGCTCTAATTGGCTGGAATGGCGTAGCATTGGCGGAAAGTTGAGTTCGGCACCAGCATGCACATCATGGTCAGTCGACCGTATAGATTGTGTTGTGCGTGGGCGAAATAATCAGCTCTGGCATGTCTATTGGAATGGGCGCAGTTGGAGCGACTGGAGGGACCATGGTGGCCAATTAACGTCGAGCCCAGCCATCGCCACGCGAGGCAATAATCTTCTTGATATTTTTGTTCGTGGTCAGAACAATCATTTATGGGTCAAACAGTGGGACACCAATTCGTGGAGCAATTGGACTGACCTTGGAGGTGTTTTGACCTCGGCACCGAGCGCTGTTTCATGGGGCCCGTCCCGGGTCGATGTGGAAGCGGTTGGACAAAACGGCAATCTTTGGCATCGATATTGGACGCCGGGTGGCTGGAGTGATTGGACTGATACTGGGCCGTTCTTTGAATAATCAGAACTTCCTCTCAACCCGTCGATTGCTTTTAATCGGCGGGTTGTTGTCGGCAGGGCCCAACCGATCGATCTTTCTGACAATAAAGATGGCGTCCCCGAGAGGATTCGAACCTCCGACCCTCAGATTAGGAATCTGATGCTCTATCCTGCTGAGCTACGGGGACAGTTAACTCTGTAAAACAGAACTTTACACGAATTTTCACCCATGAAAACAATGTCAGTACTGTGCACTTAGTGCGCAAAAAGTTCATCCTGTCAGGAACCTGTCATGTTTGAATAGTTTTCCACAATGCCTACAGTTGAATTTTGGAACTACAGGTATTCGCCAAGTGCGGACACTCAATAATCAGTTGCTTGCCATGTATACAAAAAACCCCGCACTACTGGCGGGGCTTTAGAGGGTGAAACGAGACCTTCTTAATTGGACGTATTCGACCGAGTTGCAGTAACGTTTATCGCGCTAACAACCTCACCATAGTCGTCCATTAGGTCAGCCTTCATTTCAGCAAGGGCACTGTCAACGAGACTTTCATAAGCGTCACTGGACATTTCTGTCGCTGATGTCGCTAAGTCGAAAGATAATGCATAGCTGAACTGAGTACTATTCTCTATGTCCGCGGAGGTGCAACACATAGTATTCGATCGTGTCGAGTTGACGCTAACAACCGAAATCGTTGGTGTTTCCTTCGGCGGTTTCACGGCCTCAGACACTTCAGTCGGCTTTTTGAGTTTCTTTGGCTTCTTTTCATCCTCTGCGGAGGCGGTAACCCCAGCAAATAACAAGGCAACAGCAGAGGCCGTCAGTGTAAGTGCAATATGTTTTTTCATGTTCCATCCACCTTTCCTAGAT
>JAJFGD010000171.1 GCA_021776315.1 Hyphococcus sp.
AAGCTTACCGACACCATTTGCGTCACGTCCTTCTACAACCGGGAAGCCCGAAATATTACGCTCGAGCATTATCGTCTGTGCCGTCAACAAGGTGTCATCAGGGGTCAGCGTGAGAGGGTTGACCACCATGCCGCTTTCAAATCGTTTGACTCGACGAACATGTTCAACTTGTTCTTCAATGGAAAGGTTACGGTGCAAAACACCGATGCCGCCATTTTGCGCCATGGCGATCGCCATTTCAGCCTCGGTCACGGTGTCCATTGCCGACGCCAATACTGGAATATTGAGCGTCACGTCACGTGTCAGACGCGCGGTTACATCCACTTCGCTCGGCATCACTTCTGATGGGCCAGGCTCAAGCAATACATCATCAAATGTCAGGGCTTCGCGAATTTCCATAATCTACCTCATATTCATTCGGGGGCGGACAGCACACCGTTCGTATCAAATGATTGAACCAGCATTTCACCAGGGCAATCGACGTCATGGGCTATAACAATTTCCAAAGTTCGTTTCGTCATTTCTTTTGGAGATTTTACAAAGGGACGCATAGCGAGAGCCGCACCAATCGCAAGGTCCATTCCAGAGCCGCGTGCCCAAAACGCTCCTCGTTCGACTTCTGACAAGCAAAAACTATTATCAAAATCCCAAACCGCTCCACTTTTGTGGACCAACAAGCCGCTACCGCTATAGCGCTTTAAACCCTCTTCCATCTCGCCAATATCAAAATCGCTATAGGCTGTGCGCATAAATTTAATGACTTCAAAAGGCTGGGTGGCCGTATCTGAAAACTGATCAGCGCTTGCCTTTAGCGCCTCCAATTTCGGACCAGATCCGGTTATTCCGATCAACCATTCACCAATTGCGTGCCATTTAAGATCCATTGCTGGACTGACAAAACTGCCAATCGTGGCGCGTCCATTTGATCCTATCCACGTGACCTGTTTGTCTGCATCATACATCGCGGTGATAATCGTCATGGCTTGCCTTTGAACCCTGTTGCAACGACATATTTTTCTGCGGAATCCGAACGGCTGGCTTTCGGTTTTGCGTGTTTCACACTGGCAAAATTCAGTTTCAAAAGTTTCAGCAATTCGCCCTCGGCACCACCGGCGAACACTTTGCAAACAAACGCGCCCCCGGGTGCGAGTACATCTTGTGCAAAATCAAGCGCCACCTCTGCAAGTGCAACAATGCGCAAATGGTCGGTTGATTTGTGCCCCGTTGTTGGGGCCGCCATATCTGACAACACGATATCAATGTTACCATCAAGCAGCTCTTTTAAGCGCTCCGGCGCAGCATCATCGAGAAAATCCATGGCTAAAACGTCAGCGCCTTGGACCGATGGCATTTCCAGATAGTCGATACCAACGACGCGCCCACGCGAACCAACCGCTTTCACCGCAACCTGACACCAACCGCCTGGTGCACACCCTAGGTCGACCACGCGAGCGCCGGGTTTCAAAAGAGAAAACTTTTCATCCAGCTCAAGCAATTTGAATGCCGCCCGCGAGCGCCAACCCTCAGCCTTTGCTTTTCGGACATAGGGATCATTCAGCTGTCGTTTCAACCAAAGGGTCGAGCCATATTCCCGACGCTTTGCGGTTTTAACATGAACGTTGAGCTGACGTTGCGCCGCCTCACCCTTCATAGGGGCCGATTTATTCCGCGTGCGCTTTTCCGGCTCTTCGCCTAATGCCGTTTTCGCAATATCGGTTGCCTTCACGCGTTTGCGCTTACGGGCACCTGGCCCGGAATTTGGCTTGGAAGGGGGTTTTCGTCGCTCCATGGGCTTTCATAGCGGAGTCTTCGCCGGGCGCAAGGCGGTATTTCCCACCAAATTGCCCGGATTTACGAGACCGGTTGTCGCATAATTGCCACCTTGGCCTTGTAGCACTAGAAGCAAGTTGCGTGGGCGAGACAATTACAGCTTAAAATGGATGGGAAGAATATGTCTATAATGGACCAATTGGCGGGTGTTGTGACACAACAAATCTCGCAGCAAGCAGCACAAAAAACAGGCCTTAGCGAGGGCCTTGCTGCCCAAATGATGCCGATGGCGATGGCCGCCTTGATGGGAGCCATAAAGAAAAACGCCGCCCAGCCCGAAGGGGCGCAAGCACTCTCCAATGCGCTAGATCGCCATGATGGCAGCCTTTTGAACAATGTCTCCCAGTTAGGAAATGACAGCGTCTTGGCCGAAGGACAAAAGATCTTGGGCCATGTCTTAGGAGGCAAACAGTCTCAAACGGAACAAGCGCTTGCCAAAACAGCGGGCGTGGACGCATCGCAAGTCAGTCAATTGCTTGCTATGGCCGCGCCGGCCGTGCTCGCCTCGCTCGGGCGTGCAAAGCGTGAACAAAATCTAGACGTATCCTCTCTGGCTGGCCTGGTGACGGAAGAAAGTATTCGCGCACAAAAGGCAGCACCAAATGAACTTGGTGGTCTGATGCAGTTCCTTGACCAAGATGGTGATGGTGACTTCAAAGACGATATCTTGGAATCCGCGGGCAAAAAGTTGCTGGGCGGTCTTTTCGGTAAGCGGTAATTACAGACAAAATAAGGGAACTGAAATGTTATTTAAATTCGCAAAAGAAGCTGGTGAGAAATTCCGAGCAGGCATCGCAAATGCAGCAGAAGGGATCAAAGACCGTATTCAAGGGCACAAGACGGGCGTCAAAGACCTTCAAGTTGAGGAGCAAGGCGAACGTGTCGTCCTCAAAGGGAAGGCAAAAAACCGGGCGGAAGCTGAAAAGGCGATTGTCGCCGCTGGAAACACGCCAGGCGTTGCCGAAGTTGAATCCCATATCGACATTGAAAATGAGCCGGAACAAACTGTTTTTTACACAGTTAAAGGCGGAGACACATTGTCTAAGATTGCCAAGGCTCACTATGGCGACGCAATGAAGTATCCAGTGATCTTTGAGGCCAATAAACCCATGCTGTCGGACCCCGACAAAATCTACCCTGGCCAGACGTTACGTATTCCAACCGAAGGCTAAAACGCACAATCCGAATCGAAACTAAAGCCCCAGCGAAAATCTGGGGCTTTTGCTTTTTTTACTATTCATCCCAAAAAATCATCGATTTAGCGTGAATTCGCAATTATTTCTCAAGACGCACATCCAAATAGGGGTTTCGATGCATCAACAGTTCATGAAGGGCGGATAATACCGTCCACGCTCAAAGAAAAGGAACTTGCTCGTGACTGAAGATGTCCTCATTCCACTTGTGGTATTTACCGCCATTGCGGCGATTTCGATTGCCGCATTCTTTTACAGCTACAAAAAACGCCTGGTCGTTTATGATGCGATCAAGGTCGCCATTGAGAAAACTGGCACAGCTGACCCAAAACTTGTTGAAGCAATTATCCGTGACAATGTCGGACCCAATGCGGATTTGCGCAAAGGGATCATATTGATTGCAACGGCGACCGCATTTGGGGTCTTTGGATTTGCGATTCCGGACGAAGAAGCCGTCCGCATTATGTTAGGGCTCGCCGCATTCCCTGGTTTGATTGGGTTTGCCTATGTGGGTTTCCATTTCTTTGCCCCAAGAGAGGCAACGATCTAAACTGCCACTTTTGGCGGGGTGATTTAGATGGCTCCAAATGACATTGAGCTCGTCGCCTTGGCGAAGGTTGCAACTTCGGATGCAGCCTTTGCCGAATTAGTCAAACGTCACCAGGCGCGCTTGCGTGCGTTCTTGAGGCGTTTATGCGGTAGCGATTTCCTCGCTGACGATATCGCGCAAGACACATTTATCAAAGCACATGCGGCACTAAAGGGTTTTCACGGTGGCGGTTCATTTCGGAGCTGGCTATACGCCATCGCGTATCGCGAATTTTTGCAAACCCGCCGCAAGGAAACGGCTACAACGAAGCTTAGTGAAGCTCTAACGTCGGAAGCACAGACGATCACGCGCACCGACACCAATGTTGAGATGGATTTATCGTTGGACCTACGCCAGGCCCTCGCCTCGCTTGACGAACCTGAACGCGCAGCACTGTTACTATGTGACGCCGCAGGCCTCTCACACAGCGAGGCATCCATCGCCATTGATCGTCCGTTAGGATCGGTCAAAACCCTTGTCGCGAAAGCTAGGCAGAAAATGCGCGATAAGTTGAATGCATCTGCCGGCCCCCACGAACAACCAATTAAAACTGTCGAGAATGGAGTTTGTCATGCCGACTGATGATATCACCAATTTGCTCAAGCAGGATTTTGACGCGCTGTTAGTAGACCTTGAAGACGATGGGTTCGAACGACGACTTTTGTTTAAGATTGGTTCACGTGACCGTGCGCGAATGGGAATCGTAGGAATTGCTGGCGGTCTAGGCGCTGCGCTTGCAGCATCGCAATTTGCTAGTCTTGGAAACTTGCTGACACCGTATCTAACAAACAGTGCTTCGCCGCTGGTCGCAAACAACACAACAATACAAATTGCCGGTGCCATGGTTCTGGGTGCGTGCACCATCGCAACAGCGTTGGTTTTACGCAAAGATGCTTGATAACATTGAAGTCGAATGACTAGTCGTCGCGATGGGCGCGCTCGTCCTTCTCATGACGTTCTTGTGCTTCCAACGATAACGTTGCAATCGGGCGCGCATCCAATCGACGAATACTGATCGGATCACCTGTATCTTCACAATAGCCATATTCGCCCGTATCGATTTTGCGCAATGCGCCATCAATTTTTGAAATCAATTTTCGTTGACGATCCCGGGTTCGAAGTTCCAGCGCTTTTTCGGTTTCACTAGAGGCGCGATCAGCAACATCCGGCAAATGGTTATTGTCTTCTTGCAGGTTATTCAAGGTGCCTTGGCTTTCGCGAAGAATGTCTTGTTTCCAATCGAGCAATTTACGTCGAAAATAATCTTTTTGACGGTCATTCATAAATGGCTCGTCATCGGACGGACGATATTGATCAGCAACGGTCGATTGATCAGCAACGGTCGATTGATCAGTAGAACTCGTTTGGTCAGTGACGCTTGTCGACATTTTTTACTCCCGACTCAACTTGTTTGAACCCGCCGGCCAATTCGCGGCCTGTATACCGAGGCACCCGCCAAGGCTCAAGAGCTGATTTTTATTTTGCGATGACACATTTTCTAGAAAAAAATGAAATAAATATTACGAATCCTCGTTTTGTTGAATTTTGGAAAATTCCTGATAAAGCGCTTGTTCAATAGAAATTTCTCCACAAGCTGCTGACAGCGCAGCACTCGCGCCGCCCTCAACCATTCTCAGCCTATCAAAGGCAAAATTAGATCAACGGTCGCGACAAAATAAACTTTCGTTGCACTGCAGCAATAATGAATTTAATCGCAATTGGTTCACTATTTAGGGGTTTGTAGATCAGATTCCCAGCACGAAAAAGTGGCTGCGCAATGTCTGTCCAAAAAACGATGCTACTCAAGAAGCTCTGCTGCCCGCTCGCCGAGAAAATCTACATTACGTGTATTCGACACTGCAGCTGTCAATGTATGGCTTATGGTTTCGCGATAAAAAGAAGGAAGCAAAATGCTTTGCGTGGAACTTGTCGGTTCATTGCCTATTTTGTTTTTCGGTGCCGTTTCTAGCTGCAGTGATACTGAAGTGCCCGCAGCCCGTTGGGACTGAATATAGTCTTGCATATCTCGCAAAAACAGAGCCGTCAAAAGTTGGAAGTTCTCTCGACCAATGCCGCCCTGCGAAAATATTTGCGTCCCAAAAACAATTATATCTTGTTGCGGAACATTGATAGCTCGGGTCACATTTGCATTTGTATGAAATGTATTGATATCGTCAAATACCACACCGACGTTAGAAATGCCTGTATAGACAATCGCCTGTTTGCATCCGAGTGCAGCAGCAGGGTCAGAGCAAGACAGCATGGTGATAACAAATGTAGCCCCACCTGATGTTGTCGCTAACAGTGAAACTGTTCCGTCACCTAAATAGGGTTGGCGCACCAATGAAATTTCGAGCTCACCAAGCATTGATTCAACATCCGCAGCGCTAAACTCCTCAATCAAACTATTCGACATTAACTGCGTATTTGTCGTTGATTGTGCCACCACCGTGGAAACACCCAATGTCGCCGCGGCAATAGACGCAGACAAAATGCTGGTAAAGATCTTTGATAGATTGGTCATAATTCCCCTGACTGAGAAGCAAAAACTACAGATCAAACCTATCATTGTTTGAGAATTTGCAAAACTAAAGTGCCGAAATCTCTGATTTGCCACATTTCATCGCTACTTTGACCGAGCATAGACATCGATTTGGGGGATTTAATGGGGTTGTACCGTGAAGATTTCCGAGCGTGGTGTTGCATTATTAAAAAGTTTTGAAGGGCTGGAGTTAGAGGCCTACCAAGACATTGCTGGCATTTGGACGATTGGATACGGTCATACGGGACCCGATGTAAGGCAAGGACAACGAATATCGGAACGCGACGCTGAAGCGCTTTTAAGGCGTGATCTGCGCTCCCGCGAGGACGCTGTTTCCCGTTTCGTCACGGTACCACTCAACCAAAATGAGTTCGATGCATTGGTGAGCTTTGTCTATAATGTTGGGGCCGAGGCTTTTCGAAGGTCCACCGTTCTTCGCCGCCTAAATCGAGATGCACGGATGAGTGCTGCCGACGCCCTTACATGGTGGAACAAAGCGACCATCGGAGGTGTCCTACGTGAAATCACAGGGCTAACGCGGCGCCGCGCCGCTGAAAAAGCATTGTTTGTAACGCCGACCACCCCACCATTGGTGCGCGACCCACAAGCGCTTCAGCAAAATTCTCGAGTGACCCCTGTCGAAGCGGCACCACGGCGAAATAGTGTTGCTGAAAGCCGCACAGTCCAAGGCGCGACGGTCGCTGGCGGCGCTGGTGCGGCTGCTTCAACGCTCGGCCGTGATACCGCCGAAGAACTGGACCAAATCGAATCCAATATCGAAGACGGTACCGGTATGGCAGAAAACTCTTCTGCCAATGAAAGCAGTACACCACCCAATCGATCAATCGACGAAATTCCCTCAGCCATTGTCGATGAAAACGGTGATATTATTTTAGACGATGATAGCAATGGAACCGCCGACATAACCATCGGGCAACCAGAGCGCCCATCCAAACATGAAGTCCATGCCGTCGAAGCGCAGATTCAGTTTGCTCTCCTCGTCCTCATAATTCTGGCGGCGCTATTCATCGTCTATGCGAGAATTGATGACTGGCGACAATATCGTCGTTAAACCTCCAAAACCGAATGAACGCGCTTTTTGAGAACGGGCAGTAACTCTGCTTCGAACCAGAGATTTTTCTTTAGCCAGCCACTATTGCGCCAAGACGGGTGCGGCGTTGGAAAGAAATCAGGTGCATACTCTGCCCAGACTTCAACAGTCTCGGTCAGTGTTTTCTTCGCCTTTGCTCCAAGGTGGTATTTTTGCGCATATTGCCCAACCAGTATTGTTGTTTTTAAATTTGGGAGGGCTGAAAGCAGGCGCGCACGCCATAGCGGTGCGCATTCCTTGCGCGGTGGAAGATCCCCACCTTTGGCATCTAGCCCCGGAAAACAAAAACCCATCGGGACAATCGCCACGCGTGTTTCATCATAAAAAATATCCTCGCCGATACCTAGCCAATCCCTGAGGCGATCGCCTGACGGATCAGTGAAAGGCTTCCCGCTCGCATGAACGCGTGTTCCCGGAGCTTGTCCAAAGATCGCAATACGCGCACTCGTAGCAGCCTGGACTACTGGTCTTGGTTCATGCGGCAATGGCGTAGTATTTGGTTCCTCCAAACATATTCGGCAGGATCGGATATCTTTCAAAAGATCCGAAAGCTGTTCAACCATCGTCTTTTGACAATTGCGCTAGCTTGCCGGCGTTCGCTTCCCAGTTTTTCCCGTCAAAAGGCCTGATATCAACCGAGTTAAACTGGGTTACATCCATGCAGCGCAGATTGAGCGAAAACCCATCCGGATTCGATCGCGGAATATAGTGAGATTTCACGCCACAATGCTTGCAAAAATAATGCTGAGCGATCCCACTATTGAATGTATAGGTTGTGAGCTGCTCTTTCCCGTTTAGCAATCGGAAACATGACGCTGGCGCGATGACATGTTGGAAGCCTACTTTTTCACAGATGGAACAGTTGCATTCATCCGCAACAATATCATCATCAAGTGCTGCTTCCCACGCGATCGCACCACAGTGACAACCACCTTTTTTCCAGCTGCGCTTTGCTGGCACCTGTTTTGTCATAACTAATCTTGTCCGCGTTGATTGAATAATATCTTACGCGTTTCATCATCGGTCAAATCTTTTCGTTTGTCAGCACCGACCGCCAGGCCTCGTTCAACACCGGGCCTGGCCATGACTGCTGCACGCCAGCGATCAAAATGTGGGTATTTCTCAAGCTCAACATGATGGCGTTCCCACTGCGCGGTCCAAGAAATAATAGCCATATCCGCAATTGAGTAATCGCCGGCGACATATTCATTTTCCGCAAGGCGTTTATTGAGCACACCGTAAAGTCTGTGCGCTTCATTTTCATATCGCATCATAGCATATTCAATTTTATCCGGAGCGTAATTGTGGAAATGGTGAAATTGCCCAAGCATGGGACCGACCCCGCCCATTTGCCACATCAGCCATTCGTCGACGGCTATGCGCGCGCGATCGTCGCTCGGGTAAAACTTCCCTGTCTTTCGCCCAAGATATTGGAGGATTGCTCCCGATTCAAAAATAGATACTGGCGCTGATCCTGGGCCATCGTGATCAACAATCGCAGGAATGCGGTTGTTTGGAGAAATCACGAGAAAAGCTGGATCGAACTGATCACCAGCGCCAATATTGATAAAGTGGAGTTTGTAGTCGAGGCCAGCCTCTTCGAGGAAAATGGTTATCTTTCGGCCATTTGGCGTCGGCCAGAAAAAAAGATCAATTTGATTGGGCATCAGAAATCCAAGATTTTGCTCATTGGGGCTTGTGGTAAGAATATCTAGGGATCGGCTGGCTCTGGATCAATTGCCAGAATATGCGTTACATGCTGACCAACGCGATTGTGAATACAGTCGACCTTAATCCACCAGCTGCGACCTACCAACCTGATTTCAGCATCCCATCACTTGGAACGCTCATCATGGTTGCGTCTTGCGAAAGCCACCCTAAAGTGCGCCGAAATCATAAACTTAAGGGATCTACAATGCTGCCTGTGCCCCGCGCCGACCTAAAATCAAACACTCTCGCTTACGAAATCACGCCACTCGTAAAACCGACTGGTTTTCGTGAATATGATGCCCGTTGGATTTTTGAGCAGGAAATCAACCTTTTGGGTATTCAGGCTCTGGGACAAGGTTTGGGAACGTTGATCCATGAAATGGGCAAAGAACCGAAGATTGTCGTTGGCCATGATTTCAGAGGGTACTCCACCTCAATCAAGCAAGCGCTGATTGTCGGCCTGATGACGGCTGGAATTGAAGTGCATGATATTGGATTGGCTCTCTCTCCCGTTGCCTATTTCGCGCAGTTTGATTTGGACATTCCCTGCGTGGCGATGGTCACTGCCAGCCACAATGAAAATGGCTGGACGGGCGTTAAGATGGGCGCCGCCCGCCCCCTCACCTTTGGGCCGGATGAAATGGGTCGCTTGAAAGAAATAGTTCTCGGCGGCGAATACAAATCGCAACCTGGCGGTTCATATAATTTCGTCGAAGGTATGCGCGAGCGCTATATCGACGACATTGTCAAAGGCGTTTCATTCTCGAGAAAAATGAAAGTCATTGCCGCATGCGGAAATGGCACCGCTGGTGCCTATGCACCAGAGGCGCTCGAACGATTAGGACTTGAAGTGATACCGATGGATGCCGAACTCGATCATACTTTTCCGCGTTACAATCCAAATCCGGAAGACATGGAAATGCTCCGTGCCATGCAAGTAGCAATCAAAGAAAATGGTGCCGATATCGCACTTGGCTTTGATGGGGATGGTGATCGATGTGGTGTCGTCGATGATGAAGGCGAGGAAATTTTTGCAGACAAGATCGGCGTGCTAATCGCACGGGACCTTTCTGCAAAAACACCAGGTGCTCAATTTGTCGTAGATGTGAAGTCCACCGGTTTGTTTGTTACCGATCCGATCTTGATCGAAAATGGTGCAAAAACGGAATATTGGAAAACCGGTCACTCTTATATCAAACGTAAAAGCCATGAGATGGGTGCCTTGGCCGGCTTTGAAAAATCCGGACATTTCTTTTTTAACGCCCCCATTGGACGTGGCTATGATGACGGACTTGTCGCAGCGATTGCTCTACTGCAAATGCTTGATAACAACCCAGACAAAAATCTTTCGGATTTGCGTAAAAGCTTGCCGAAAACTTATCAATCACCAACCATGTCACCGCACTGTGCCGATGAAACAAAATACGGTGTCGTCGAAAAAGTTGTCAAAGCTTTTGAAGACCGTGCTAAATCTGGTGGCACCATTATTGGTCAACCCATTCGCGATGTAGTGACAGTCAATGGTGTGCGTATTACGGCAGAGGACGGCACTTGGGGATTAGTTCGCGCATCATCCAACAAGCCAGAGCTTGTTGTGGTGATTGAAAGCCCAACATCCGAAGCTAACATGAAAGCGATGTTTGCTGAACTTGATAAAGAACTCCAAAAACATTCTGAAGTTGGCGAATATAACCAGAAGATCTAGACCTTAATAATGGGGCGGCGGCGGCTCCCGTCGCTCGCCCTGACCAACATTCGCCTCTACTTCTTTTAGCTCGTCTGTCAGCCGACTAATTTCTCGCTTCAGCTTATCAATAAGCTTCCATTGATCCGTGATAGCGTCAGACAATTCGTCGACGGTATTTTCTTGCAATGCGGAGCGCTCCTCAAGTTTGTCGATTCGCGCAATAAGTTGGTCGTCGGTCATTTTCCATATTCCCTTGCTACGACAGCTTAAACTGTTTCTCAGCTTGAGCGCGTTTCAATCCATTCAAATAGTCGTATCTGACTTGGAATTTCAATTTTTCCATATCCAAGCTTTATTAGTTTTTTCTTTTGTAATTCGGCAAGCGATTTGCCAATTGACACACGAGATACGCCAAGCGTAAATGCCAAATCGGTCTGGTTGCACACAATATGGCTTTTCAGTTTTGCTGATCGAGCCATCGTTGCAATAAGTTTGGCCGTCCGTAGAATCAAAGGCAATCGGCGTAGATCATCCATAAAATCAATCACGCTATAAAGACGCTGGGTTGTTGCATTCAATAGAGCGCGGGACAATTCTGGCTCACATTCCAGCAAGCGGTCAAAGGAAGCTTTGTCGATCTGGTCGATGACAGTTTCGCCCACTGCGACGGCGTCATGGGTCCGAGGGCGATTTGCAAACAACGTCGCCTCACCAAAACAGTGCCCAGCCCCCATCACGGAAGTCGACACATAGGTCCCGTCCGAATCTACAAGGCCAAATTGAACGGCACCGGATTGTACAATCGACAGTCCTGGCTTCTCATCGCCATGCGCATGAACAAAGGCACCATCTTGATATCGAAGTGCCGTCGCAGCACCTCGCATTCTCCGCCGAAGCGGCTCGGAAATCAGGTCCAGCAGCGGCATGCCGCCAAAATCGAGAATATCGGGCATAAGGTCCAAATGCTAAATTCTTTGCATTCTAAGTCAATTGGGACCGTTAAATCAAGAAAAAGGGGGGATTCCGCCCGCCAGACAAAAGGCCATGGCTGATATGAAAACCGAAATGCTGATCATCCTGGGGATTTTTGCGAGTTTCGCGCTACTCGAAGTCATTTTCACACAGTTTTTTAAAAAGCCTGGTCAACGCCGATCTGACGGTGTGGTGGAAATCATCAGCACCTTGATGCTTATCATCGTGACACAACCTTTAGTCATGCTTGGCGGTGGGTTAATCGCCAGCTTGATTGCGCCCGAAGCAGCTGGTGCCCTGCGAGGCATTCCAGTGATTGCCGGCATTGCTTTATTTTTGATCTTCGACGACATGACACAATATTGGTGGCATCGTGCTTCGCACAGCTTTTCATGGCTCTATAATCTTCATCGACCGCACCACAATGCAGAATATCTGTCGATCCGTGTCGTCTATCGTAACAACATTTTTTATTATGCTCTAATGCCCGGCCTATGGTTATCAGGTGCCTTAGTATATTTTGGACTTGGTTGGATTTATGCAGGCTATCTGATCGTAAAAATGTCAGTGATCTATGGCGCCCATTCAGATGTGCGGTGGGATGAACCACTTTACAAAATTAAATGGCTCTCACCGGTAATGTGGGTTGTTGAACGCACGATCTCTACGCCCGCGACCCATGGTGCCCACCACGGCAAACATGCCTCTGACCCGGCGACAAATTACAAAGGGAATTACGGTAATCTTCTTTTCTTTTGGGATGTGCTTTTTGGAACGGCAAAAATTACACGGTCCTACCCTGAAAAAATGGGCGTCGAAAACTTGCCAGAAACTAGTATTGGCGAGCAATTGTTATGGCCGTTGATGAAGGCGAAAAAAGAAGCAACGCCTGCCCCTGCGGCATAAAAAAATGCCTAAATAAGGGCTAGTAGCGCACCAAGGCACTGCCCCAAGCAAGTCCACCACCAAGCGCTGCGAAAACGAGCAATTCGCCTCGTTTGATGCGACCGTCACGAATACCTGCGTCTAACGCAAGTGGGATTGATGCAGATGACGTATTGGCATGCTGGTCAATGGTGACGATGACTTTACTCTCGTCCAAGGAAAGTTTCTTCGCGCAAGATTGGATAATGCGGATATTCGCTTGATGGGGCACGAACCAGTCAATTTCATGGCGACTAACTTTTGCGCGTTCCGTAACTTCGAACACCGCATTTGAAATCTGTTCGACGGCATTACGAAAAACCTCTTTGCCGTTCATGCGAACCTGACCAACTGTACCCGTGGTTGATGGACCACCATCCGCATAAAGATGGTCAGCAAGACGCCCATCCGCAGAAAGATAAGTTGCCAAAATACCCCGAGGCGGATCAGCGGTTGGCGTATCGGTGCCTGACAAAACCACCGCGCCCGCACCATCGCCGAACAACACACAAGTTGCGCGATCTTCCCAGTCGAGGAAACAAGACAGCTTTTCTGCGCCAATGACCAATGCGTGTTTGACTTGGCCCGTCCGAATAAAATCATGGGCAATATTCAACGCGTAAAGAAATCCGGCACATGCCGCTGATACGTCAAATGCGATTCCCCGAGGAATATCGAGCTTTCGTTGGACGTACACTGCCGTCGACGGGAACGTTCGATCCGGTGTCACCGTGGCGACGATTACGAGATCGATATCTCGTGGCTTCAGTCCAGCTTGATGCAACGCGTTTCTTGCCGCCTCTGTCGCTAAATCCGAGGAACCTTGCTCATCCGCCGCAAAATAGCGCTGCCCGATCCCGCTACGCGAACGAATCCATTCATCCGAAGTATCCACCCGCTTGGCCAGATCGTCGTTAGTCACGACGTTTTCGGGCAGATAGGAGCCAACACCAGAAATAACTGATTCAATTACCGTGTTACTCACCAATCGTCCCCTTGCCGTGCCCTGCCGGTATCTGAAGGCTGACCATGACATGTCCCGTGCGACTTGGCACGTGCAATGTTGCCGCGCAGCAAAATTATTTAAAAAACACGTCAGCACCCAAACTTAGGGCAGCAAAAAACACATAGGCTCCAAAGAGCTTGGATAGGATTTCTGCATTCACCTGGTGGGCCATCCGAGCCCCCAGGGGAGCCGCAATCCCAGCCATAGTGGCCATCAAAACAAATGTCGGACCGTTTACATAACCGAGTGATAGCGGCGGTAGCCCCGGCACCGACCACCCTGCCAAAATAAAGCCAGCAACGCCGGGGACGGCCACGGCCATGCCGAAACCCGCTGAGGTACCGATGGCTTGATGCATTGTCCGCCCTGACATGGTCATAACCATTACGCCGAGCGCCCCGCCGCCAATGCCCATCATGGCGGAGAATATACCGGTGCCGACACCGACTGGGATTTTGATGCGCTTGGTCGCGAGATTTCGCGGTTTGCGTGGCTTGTTGGGGTCGGCGAATGCACGCCGCCACGCGATATAGAAAGCACCGCCAACAAATACGGCCGTGAGAAGCTCCACTGGGACCCATTTTGCCAGAACACCGCCGATTGCCGCACCTAACGCGATCCATGGTGCCCATGATTTCAAAATTGAAAGATCAACTTGGCCGGCATCGTGATGGGTCGTCAACGCCCGAATAGATGTGACAAGAATTACACTCAGTGACGTTCCGATCGCCGTCTTCAAACTGGGCCCGTCACCGATCCCGAGTGACTGATACACGGCATAGAGGACAGGAACGGTTACAATACCGCCTCCGATTCCAAACAATCCGGCGGCAAAACCTGCTGCAAATCCAGCGACAAGTATACTGACGACTAAAAACTGATGATCCGTAATAAAGTCTAACATTTAACTACGCCGCCTTTTCAGCACGCATGGCGTCAAGCGCACGATCAAGAATGTCATCGCGTGCTAACGGCGCATTTTCCGAAATAAACCGACGCCAACGTCGTGCGCCTGGCGCACCGCGAAATAGGCCTAGCATATGGCGTGTAATAGAATGTGGGCGTACGCCTTTTTGAAATTGAATCTTGAGGTAGCCCGACATCTCCGAAACGATCTGCCCACGCATAGGCAGAGGTGTTTCCTGCCCATAAATCTCAGTGTCTATTTGAGCAAGCAAATATGGAGAGCCATAGGCGGCGCGCCCCAACATCACTCCATCAAAATCAGGTAACATCGCGCAAGACTGATCTATGGTTTCTATCCCCCCATTGAGCACAATCGTTAGCGACGACCGTTCACGTTTTAGCTCGCGCACCAAATCATAATCAAGGGGCGGTACAGTTCGGTTTTCTTTCGGTGACAATCCATCCAACCAAGCCTTGCGAGCATGAACAATAAAAACGATACATCCTACAGCAGCAACGCTGTCGACTAATGTAAACAAACTTTCGCGGGGTTCTTGTTCATCAACACCAATCCGACATTTGACCGTGACTGGCACACCGACAGCTTGGCTCATAGCATCAATACATTCACCAACCAGCTTTGGCTGTTTCATCAAGCAAGCTCCAAATGCGCCTGATTGAACTCGGTCGGATGGACATCCGACATTCAGGTTGATCTCATCATAGCCGTGCTCAACACCAATCCGGGCTGCCAATGCCAGTTTTTTAGGATCGCTCCCTCCCAATTGGAGCGCGACGGGGTGCTCGCTTGAATCAAAACCCAATAGCTTCTCGCGGTCACCGTGAATCACGGCATCAGCCGTCAACATTTCTGAATAAAGACGTGCGCGCTTACTCAATAATCGATGGAAATACCGGCAATGCCGATCAGTGCCATCCATCATTGGTGCGACGCAAAATTTCCAGTCGTTACTCATCATTTTGATGTAGCCGAGGCCGAACGGCCTGCACAACCTGTCAGGGTGAACAATAATTATTCCCAGCAAATCCTGTTGGCCGCATATTGTGAAATGTGCCATGCTGCGGCGTTTGAAACGGGTCCCGGCCCAAATGGGCAATTCTAGAGGTCAATGTGAAAAAATTACTGGCACTGCCGCTCAGCATAATCCTGGCGCTTGCAACGACAAGCCTAGCCATCGCGGAGCATCATGAAGCAACAAACCAAATCGGGGCCGGCGGACGGCCGGTTGGAGCAGCATGGTCACGCAGCCCAGTCTACGCTCAACATGGCATGGCGGCGACAGCACAACCACTGGCCAGCCAAGTCGCCATCGATATTTTAAAAGCAGGTGGCAATGCCGTCGATGCTGCCATCGCCGCAAACGCCACTCTTGGCCTGATGGAACCTACCGGAAATGGCATTGGTGGTGACTTATTCGCCATCATCTGGGATCCGGAAACTGAAAAGCTTTACGGCCTGAATGCATCGGGCCGCAGCCCAATGGGCCGTTCTTATGACGAGCTGCGCGAAAAAATTGGTGATCGAAAATCCATTCCATTTTTTGGATCCGTTCCAGTAAGTGTTCCCGGCACTGTCGATGGTTGGTTCGAGCTTCATGAAAAATTTGGCAAGCTTCCCATGCGGAAGATTTTGGCGCCGGCGATCGATTACGCCGATGAAGGTTTTCCTGTTTCTCCTGTCATTGCTTACTATTTTGATTTTGGATTGAAACGCTTTGAACGCAATATGGGTGATATTGAAGAATTCGAGAATGCCCGGGCAACCTATTTCGAAAATGGCGCACCAAAAGCAGGAGACGTTTTTAAAAATCCTGATCTCGGAAAAACCTATCGCCTGATTGCAAAAAAAGGCCGCGATGGTTTTTACAAAGGAGAAGTCGCTCAAACCATCGACGCTTATATGAAAAGAATTGGTGGCGATATCCGGTATGGGGATTTAGCATCACATACCAGCGAGTGGATTGACCCAGGTTGCGTGAATTATCGCGGTTTCGATCTGTGCGAACTCCCGCCAAACAGCCAAGGATTTGCCGCGCTGCAAATGGCGAATATACTGAAAAATATAGACCTTACTCAATGGTCACGCGGCAGCGCCGAAGTGCTTCACTATATCACCGAAGCAAAGCGCCTGGCTTTTGAAGACCTAGCAAAATTCTACGCTGATCCAGATTTTCAAGACGCCCCGCTCGAATGGCTGTTGTCCGATGAATATGGAAAAGAGCGCTTTGCCTTAATTGACCCCGAACGAGCCATGACAGCACCAGCACCTGGAGAGCCAAAACTGGAGGGCGAAGGAGATACAACCTATCTAACGGTCGCCGACAAAGACGGCATGATGGTTTCTCTTATCCAATCCAATTATGTTGGTATGGGATCTGGCTTGGTTCCCGATGGTTTGGGGTTTATGCTGCAGGATCGTGGGGCACTTTATTCGCTGGAACCTGGGCATGCAAATGTTTATGCACCGAACAAACGGCCGTTCCACACCATCATCCCTGCCTTCGTAATGAAAGACGGTGGCCCACTCATGAGCTTTGGCTTGATGGGTGGTGGCATGCAACCGCAAGGCCACGTACAAGTCCTTATCAATATTGTGGATTATGGCATGAATCTTCAAGAGGCGGGTGATGCTGCGCGCCTTAATCATGATGGCGGTCGCAAGCCTACTGGCGGTGACCCTGATTTGCTTGGAATTCTCAATGTCGAACCAGGTATTCCTGCAGATACAATCAGTACACTGCGAAATATGGGCCACAATGTGAACGTTGTCGATAATGGCGCTATGTTCGGCGGTTACCAAGCGATATGGCGCGACCCTGAAACCGGTGTTTATAATGGGGCTACGGAAATGCGCAAAGACGGTACCGTTATTGGTTACTAGCTCTAGGCACGGACGAGAAAACACACCGGGATAATACCATCATGAAAACGCAACTATTGCTCCGCAAAATTCATCATTGGGGATCTCTGATAATCATGGTCCAAATGGGCCTGGTGATTATCGCTGGGCTCATGCTTAGCCTTAAAAAAGAAATCGACTGGCTACAGCCGCCATCTGTAAACGGGACTGCGCGCGCAGACGTTCCTGTTCAAGATATGCAATCTCTGTTTGATGTTGCCCGCAGCGTCGAGGAGATGGCGCTCACGGATTGGGCAGAGCTAGAGCGCGTTGATTTCAAACCCGGCAAAGGAATGGTGAAATTCGTCAGTACTAACAACTGGGAGGTGCAAATCGATACTGCCACCGGTGAAATTCTTCAAGTTGCCTATCGACGATCCGACATTATCGAAAAGCTTCATGACGGATCATTTTTTGCCGATTGGGTAAA
>JAJFGD010000172.1 GCA_021776315.1 Hyphococcus sp.
TCGCGATTGAAGAAACATGTCTTGCGGAAATTTGGTCAGCACCGTTGGTACCGGGAAAACTCTTGGATGCGACTGACCAATTGGCAGTGCAAGATTTAAAACTGGAACCTGATCCGGCATCGGTTAAAGTGCGCTGGTTCACCGTGCCGTCCGATGATGATGGACGTACACCGGAGGAAAAAGAGGCCGCCGCGGCGATGGGGTTTGCGGCTGTTGGTGCCGCTCATTGCCGGGTGGATACCAAACGGCACCCTGCAATGCATAAAACAGACTCTCTTGATGTGATTGTTCTCGTAAAAGGGGCTGTTGATCTTCTCTTAGATGACGGGGAGGCAACCTCGTTAAAGCCTGGCGATGTAGTGATTCAACGTGCGACCAATCATGCTTGGGTCAATCATCACAAGGAGACGGCATTGCTCGTGGCAATATTGATCAATGCGGGTGACGGATGACAGAAAACGATCTCACCGCTGCGTTTAACGAAAGCAATGCACCATTTGCGAAGATGATCGGTGTGACGATGACGCGTGTGACCAAAGACCGTGTTGAAGCGGAAGTGAAGGTCACCAAAGACCACTGCACTATACCCGATACAATGCACGGTGGTGCAATCATGGCGTTCGCTGACAATCTAGGTGGCATTGGTGCGTTCCTAAATTTGCCACAAGGTACCATGACGACGACCGTTGAGAGTAAAACCAACTTTTTGCGTGCGATCCCCATGGGGCAAACAGCAAAGGCAATCTCAACGCCGGTGAATATCGGTCGTCAATTACAAGTATGGAAAACCGAAATCTTTCGCGATGACGGAAAACTTGCAGCGGTGGTGACCCAGACGCAGATCACACTACATCCACGCGATAACTAAACCCATTTCCAGAAACAAAAATACATGATCAAGGTGTGAACGATGTTTGAAGCCAATCTGACTGAAAGTTACTTCCCAGCGACAACAGACGGGTCGATTGAGGTGGTGACGATCGGCGACATGTTGCGCACGCAGGCGGCAACTTATGGCGATAAAAACGCCATTCAAGAACTCAGCTATGAGGGAGAAATCGCACGCAGTTGGACCTATGCCGAATTACTGGCGGACAGTGAAAAGCTGGCACGAGCCTTATCGACGCGTCACCAGAAAGGCGCGCGCATTGCCGTCTATGCCAATAATATTCCTGAATGGGTCTTGCTAGAAATGGCATGTGCGCTGGCGGGTGTCACCTTGGTGACGGTCAATCCTGCCTATCAAAAGCGCGAGCTTTCCTTTGTTCTAGAGCAATCGCGTGCTGAGGCTATCTATTTCACCGAAGAATTTCGCGGCAATCCCATGAAGGATATTGTGGACGCCGCTTGTGCGGAAGTTGAAGCGGT
Organism: Hyphococcus sp.; assembly: GCA_021776315.1. Taxonomy (GTDB): domain Bacteria; phylum Pseudomonadota; class Alphaproteobacteria; order Caulobacterales; family Parvularculaceae; genus Hyphococcus. The sequence goes on from JAJFGD010000172.1 coordinate 1,369, forward strand.
CAAAAGTCGAATTGTGATGACCGATCAAGAGGCTTTGTTCGATGGTCATGATCGCGGTACGCTGCCGTCCGTTGCGCCTGGTGATATAGCGCAGATCCAGTATACGTCCGGCACAACTGGGTTCCCAAAGGGGGCGCTGCTTCATCATCATGGCCTCGTCCAAAACGGTTTTGATACGATGACAAGAGCTGGTGTAGCAGCCGGCGATTGTTTCATTCATCATATGCCACTGTTCCACACGACAGGCTGCGCTATCCTGGTCCTTGGCGGACTTGGTGTTGGTGCCCGAATGTTGTTGGCACCGATATTCGACCCTGAAATGGTTATTCGTGTGGTTGAAAGAGAGCGTGCGCGATTTGTTTTGGGTGTACCGACAATGATCGTTGCGTTGATCGATGAGGTTAAAAGAAGCGGCCGTGATGTTTCATCGGTTGAACGCATGATGTCGGGTGGGGCGATGGTTGCTCCGGAACTGGTGCGGACCGCAGAGGCGGTTTTTGGTTCGATGATTCAAATTGTTTACGGACAGACAGAATCGTCGCCTGTTATCACCCAAACATGGCGTGATGATTCTTTAGAAGACCTAACTGAGACTATTGGCCAACCACTGCCTCATGTAGAGTTTTCGATCCGCGACCCAAAGAGCAACAAAGTTGTTCCTGTGGATGAGCAAGGTGAGATATGCACTCGTGGCTACCTGGTGATGACTGGCTACAATGATAACCCGGAAGCGACGGCATCGGCGATTGATGGAGATGGATGGTTGCACACCGGTGATCTCGGGCGCATCGATGCTCGCGGCTATGTGAAAATCACTGGCCGCGTGAAAGAGATGATCATCCGCGGCGGTGAGAATTTGTTCCCTGCGGAAATCGAAAACGCCATGTTAGAGCATGAAGCGATTGCTGAAATTGCGGTCGTTGGCGTACCTGATGAAAAATGGGGTGAGCAAGTCGCCTGTTTCATGAGAACCAACGACGCTTCGCAACCTGACGCCGCCACTTTAAAGGCGTTTATTCGGGAACGTTTGTCACCACAGAAAACGCCTGCATTTTGGATCTATGTGGATGATTGGCCGCTCACAGGGTCAGGAAAGATCCAAAAATTTAAATTACGAGAGGCTTTTGAACGCGGTGAGTTTCAGCCACTCGCATCGTGATGGGTCGCCAAGCGTTTGAATTGTTCGACGCTCAACTCTTCAGCGCGTTGCGTTTCTTTTATACCGTAGCTGGCAAGTGTGTCTGACAAGCGGTCACCAAAAATTGGTTTCAGTGACGTGCGCAACATTTTGCGGCGTTGTGAAAAAGCGGCCTTGGTAATTTGTTCGAGAGCGCCAAGTTGTTCAAATTGATTTTTTGGTTGCTCGAAAAGAACGACAGTCGAGTCGACTTTTGGCGGTGGAGTAAAAGCACGCGCTGGTAAATCGAATGCCCGCGAGGGGCGACTTGCGGCTTGGGCGATAATTGAAAGCCGGCCATAGGTCTTTGAACCGGGTTTTGCCAATATGCGATCTGCAACTTCTTTTTGAAACATGAGAGCCATCATTGACCAAAGTTGAGGGCCCGCCTGCAGCCATTTGATGAGCAGCTCTGTAGAGATATTGTAGGGCAAGTTTGCGATAATTTTGACGGATTTCCCCGCAACCAATTCTGTTTCGTTCGCGCCGAGGGCATCTTCTTCAACAACACGGAAATTTCCAGGATAGGCGTTTGACAGATCTTGGAGGGCTTCAATACAACGCCGATCCCGCTCAATTGCGATGACTTGTGCACCGGTTTCCAATAGTGCTCTTGTGAGCCCACCAGGGCCAGGGCCAATTTCAAGCACCACATCTTGCTCGCTAACTTTTGCGTCGCGGGCGATTTTTCGTGTGATGTTGAGATCAAGTAAAAAATGTTGGCCGAGGGATTTCTTGGCACCAAGATCATACTGTTCGATCACGTCACGAAGGGGTGGCAAGGTTGTCATGATCCGCTGAGTCTTCGATCCGCCATTTGGTCGGCGAGATTAATTGCGGCAATCAAACTGTCGGGACGGGCGGTACCCGCTCCCGCGATATCTAGGGCCGTACCATGATCTGGCGACGTCCGTATGATCGGTAAGCCCAACGTAACATTTACGGCTTCATGAAAGGCAAGAGTTTTCGCTGGAATAAGCGCTTGGTCATGGAGCATGCAAAGAGCTGCGTCATAACTTGCGCGCGCTTCTTCATGAAACATTGTATCAGCGGGTAGGGGACCGCGGACATTGACGCCACGCGCACGCAATTCATCAATAGCTGGCTCGATGATAAGTGAATCTTCTGCACCGAGAGCGCCGGCTTCACCGGCATGAGGATTTAATCCCGAAATCGCGAGACGGGGATTCTCAATACCAAAATCATGGATCAATGCTTCACTGACGATCGTCGCGCAATCAATGATCATTGCTGGTTTCAGCGCCTTGACAGCTTCTTTTACAGATACATGAATTGTAACCGGCACAGTGCGCAGTTGGGGTGAAGCCAACATCATGACGGCGCCTTGTTGGCGATCACCTGGCATCGGTGCGTCATTTGTCAAAGATTCTAAGAATTCAGTGTGCCCAGGAAACGCAAAACCCGCGCTCATTAGCGAGGATTTTTGTATTGGGTTTGTAATTACTCCCGATGCAGTGCCATCAAGTGCGAACGCTACCGCGCGCTCAATACTTTCAATGACGGCAGGAGCGTTTTCAGCAGAAGATATGCCCGGTGTAAATTGAACCGCAGCGTTGATTGGCAGAACGGGCAACGCATTTGCGAAGGTATCAGGCACCTCGCGCGGGTCGGATATCGTGGCGATATTAGCGCCGAGTGATTGCAGGCGCGACGGCTCATCAATCAGAAAAAATGCAGGCCCGGCTTTGTGTAGTTTCCGCCAAGCAGCGATGCTGATTTCGCCGCTGACACCACCTGGATCTCCCATAGTGAGTGCAAGCGGCGATTTCGATGAGGCGGAAGAATGCGACGTCGCGGTCGCCTCCTTATCCACCGAGTGATACCAACCCTTGTTGTTTGACGTCGACCATGGACCGGCGTTCAATGTCACGCAAATATTGTTGACCCACTCGCGTTAGCTGGCGACCATAAATTCGGTCCTCAAGCGCTTTGCGTGATGGCAGGCCAAGACCATCATCTTTGTCACAAACAAAAGCGGCGTGGTAAGTGCCGTCTGCCTTGATGAGAGTACTTGTGTCGTCACGTTCCAAATCTTCGATGAATGGGCGAAACCGATCATCAATCTGACTGAGCGTAACGTTTTCCAAAAGTGAAACGCCAACGCCTTTGCCAAGATCAACACGCATCGCCCGGTTTTCACAAGCATCGGCGGTAGCAAGTTTTTCAAATGCAAGTCGTGCAGCGTTCTCGCCAATCGATTCCTTTGCAGCGGCATAGGCCAGTTTGAATGTGGGCTCTCCCGCGATAACTGCTTCGCGTCGATCCCGCACAGCCAAGACCATAAAGGCTCCTTCTGAGGGAATTGGTGTCGTCACTGCCCCCGGAGGAAGCTCACGTATTGCATTATCAAGTTCCGGCGGGAGCTCGCCAGCGCGCACCCAACCGACATCGCCGCCGACGGCAGCGGTCGTACAGGCAGAAAATTGTTGAGCGACCACGGAAAACGGAACACCCGCGCGCATCTGTTCGATCAGCTGCATGGCACCTTGGTAATATTCCTGAGCTCGGGCAGGATCACCTACCGGAATACAAATTTCCGAAATGAGAAATTGCTCTAAGCTGGCATCTTCGCGCATTCGGTTAAGGGTGTCCTCCACTTCATCATCATTGACCCGAATACGGTCACGATAACGCCCCTGAACCAATTGTGGCCAAATAATACTGGCTTCTACCTGCTCCTGCAGAGATAGCGGCGAGATTCCGTCGCCCTCTAACCTGTCAAGAAAACTGGGTAGGTCCATTCCCGCATTGGCCGCGATGCTCGTAAGCTCTTGTTTTAGCTCCTCATTGGAGATTTCGAGCTCATATTCCGCTGCTTCCTGTAATTTTAATTTTTCTTCGATTAGGTCACGCAGTGCTTGTCGCTGCAATTGTGCTCTTGCCTCGATTGGGACCTGGCCCCCAGCTGATGCGAGCATCATTCGCATCCGTTGGCGCAAGTCAAAAGTTGTGACCACAGAACTATTGACTACTGCGGCCACACTACCGAGGGGAACACCAGAGCGCTCGATAACCTCTTCGCTTGTTGGCTGATCTTGAGCGACGCTAACATTTGATATCGAAAATGTCGCACAAGCAATTGAAAATGCTACAAAAAAATTATTTGATGCCATGTTTTATTTACTCATTGGGCGGCTCATTGCCGCTGTTTCTGGACATTTGTCCCGCCCCAAGCCGATTCGCGTAATCGCATGTCTAAGGGGAAAATAATACAATTGGACCGGGACGCAAGCCGTTATTCTGATAGAGTATTGAGTGTGAATGTGAGAAGTACGGCGTTGTCGGGGGTCAAATTTGTACTGCGCGTTCGATCGCGGCGGTAGGTGATGCCGAATGTTGAGCAATCATCCTGATAGCCAATTATGAAGTCCTGAACAATGGTCCGGTTGCCTCTCAGGTCTCGACGCCATGCAGCGCCTACCGACCAGTTATCGGTCAATTTCAATGTCCCTCGTGCCGTCAGCTCTTCGCGCCGAACTAGATTTGCATTCACATTCTCTTCGTTCAACCGTACATAGCTCACATTTGTGCGGACGGGTCCGGCGCGGAAAAACGCCATAGATTCAGCCCTCAGAATTTCGCCAAAACCGTTGTCTACGCGAAATCGGTTTTCAATGCCGATGAGCCCTTTGTATCTAACATTCAAAGTGCCGACGATGTCGGACTCGGTCTCTCCCAAACCAGAGGAGGGGTCAAATGCGCTCGTACTTTGCAAACGAAATTGTTGTCCGACAGAACCTTCGACCGAAAGACCATTGTCCCATTTGGCTGATGCAGAAATGCCGACATTCATTCTTTGGCCGTCTTCGAAAGCATCATACCCTGTCGCTTTGTTGAAATCGAATAGACCGGCGTAATCGAACTCAATACTTTGCGAGTCTTCGTTGATGATATCGTCGGTATCTACGTTTGCGGGACTAGCGACAAGTTGAACGCGCGGTTCCAATAGTAACCGAGCACCGCCCAACGTTCGGGCCACTGGATAAGACCACTCGACACCGGCAGACGGTACGAATCGAGTTTCGAATCGTGTCGGATCGCCTGGGGCCCCCGGTAAAATTTCGGTACCTTCGTCTAGGTCCTGAAAAAAGTATGCATCGCCACGGGCTTCGGCGAACAATTGGAATCGATGCCCACTTCTGGTGATGATGTCGCGATCCCAGGAGGCACTGGCAGTGAAGCGCTGAGAATCCACACCGCTTGTTCGGTAAAGTGACGCGATATTTGCATTTATCGATGCACGCCCACCTGCAACTTCAGATCTAAAATCATGGCGGTAATTGATCAGCGGCAGAGCATAGGGAATTGTGGAGACATCATCATTCGCGCGAAGTCCCTGAAAAAGGTAAGTATCGAAAGTGAGTGAGTTTCCACCTTTTTGCCATGCGACCCGTGCATTACTACGCAGTTGGTTCGTGCGGCCACGGTCAAGCTCTTGGCGCAGATCACCGCGCCGCTCGACATCATATTGACGTAGATAATCATTATCTGAAACGCGCTCAAAGTCGTAACTAACACGCCAATTCTCGCCAATGTCGCGGTAGCCTTTGCCAAAATAATGCCAACGCACGCCGGGGGTCGATTCCTCGAAGGAATCACCAGGAGCGGGTGGTGGAGGTTCCGGGGAATTTTCGGTGTCAATAATACCACCCGAAAGAACGTGATACCCTTTGCTTCCGCGACGGCGATATTCACCTTGCCACAAGATTCCATCATTGGCGGTAAATTTTGGAAAAAATGTTGCGTCCTGTGAATTTGAAATTGCCAAATAATAGGGCGTTTCAATATTGAAACCGAGACGGCTAGAAGCGCCGATCTGTGGTGGTAAAAAACCTGACTGTCGTTCGACAGATGGGTCTGGAACCTGAATGAACGGCAAATAGAGAATTGGGACGCCCTTAAGTTCGAAATAGGCGTGGCGAAATCGAATAACTTTTCGTTCTTTGTCGCGCGTTACCCGAACAGCCTTCATTCGCCATGTAGGCGTTTTTTTGTCACCATTAGTTTTGCAAACATCACAGGATGTATAAACGGCTCGACTTAGGATCGTGCGTGCGCCTTGTTCCTGCACGGCATTATCAGCAGCAAGGCGAGCGTTGTTTGCCAAAAGGGCGCTGAAATTTTTCGCAATCCCGTCCCGAAGGTCTCCGGATAATTCTACCCGGCCGGCGAATGCTGTTTCCAAATCTTCGTCAGTAATTGAAACCTGCCCCTCAGCGACGACAATGTCGGTCGCGGGGTCGTAAATTAGACGATCAGCGCGCAAGTAGCGGGCACCAAAAAAAGCTCTAACGTTACCCTCAGCGACAATTGGGCCATTGTCGAAATCTCGGGTAACGGAATTTGCCTCAAAGAGGACTTCGTCGTTTTCTTCGTCCTGATCGCTGGATTGGTTAGGTGCATCTTGCGCATATGCGGTCAGGCAAGGTGAAAAGACCGCTCCGGCCCCAGCCAAAGCAGACGTAATCCACAGTCGCGCGATGCGGCGATTGCGATTCAAAATAACTCCTCGATACCCGAATCGATACAAAAAATGACGCTTAATCGATAAATGAGCAATTGACCAAGGTCCAGACGTGATCGGGTCAGCCGTCCTCTAAGTGCAAAAGCGCTGTGACTGCTGCCACGGTGGCAATAATAGCGGGTGCCCATGCTGCTAAGGCCACAGGAACAAGGCCCGAAACACCGAATGCATTGGAAATTTCTGATAAAATATACAGCAGGAACCCAGCCCCAATTGAAAAAATCAAGAGACCAAGCGCGCCACCCATACGCATTGGCCGTAAAGAAAAAGCCGCGGCAATCAGAACCATGGCCAGAAGTTTTAACGGTGTGGCACAAAGGTCGTGAAACCTGATGTGATACCGGACTGTGGGCAAACCGGCGGCTTCTGCGAGCAAAATGAAGCGCGGTAACTGCCAAAGCGACATGGTTTCGGGCGGGGTAACCCGTTCGCTCAGGTCTTCAGGGGTCAATGCGGTCTGAATGGCGTAAATCGGACTTTCTCGACCTTCCTGGTCAACAATTGATTTCAGGCGTGCATCGTGGAGTTCCATGGTTCTGCCCGACAAAAAGGCCTCCGTTGCGTCTATACGTTCTTGAAACTGGCTTTCAATTCCAAATCGCCAAACCGTGACATTCTCGAGGGCGGCGCGCTCCTCATCGAAATTTTGCGCATTGATGATGATTTGTTGGGTCGCATCGCGCTGACGCAACCAAATACCATCGTCAGAAACTCGGACCAGACTATTGTCGTTTCCTTCCTTTGTGCTTTTAAGTTGCTCCGAATATGACAAAAGACTCGATGATAGAGGGTCGAAGATGGTGATAATCAAAAGCCCCGTGACAGCCGCGATCAAGCTTGCGGGACCAAGCAAGCGCCAGACAGACAAGCCCGCAGAGCGCATCACAGCAATTTCAGAGCGCCGGTTAAGCTGATTGAACATCCAAATCGACCCAAACAAGAAAACAAAAGGCACGAGTGATTGTGCAATCGCTGGCACGCGCATCAATGTCAGCGTTGCGGCTAAGGTAAAATTGCCGCCAACGGTTTTACTTGCAAATCTCAAATTTTCGATCAGGTCGATCAACAAAATAAGCGATGAAAGGATGAGCAAAAGGACACCAACCCCAGTAATCATCCGCAGTGCGATATAACGAAATAAAGTGACCGGCGGCATCAATGCGCCCCTTGGTTAATGGAGGGAACTGCAAATCGTTTGAATGATCTCGGCGCGAATAATAAAAACGCAAATGCGACGATTACGAACAGTGGAATTGCATAGAGCAACCAATAGGCAGCCGTAGTGGCAGCGACACCTTGAGCCAAAAAGCTGAGCACGCGTATGCCAAATACGATACCCGCCGCGACCGTCACTCGGAAAAAGTAACCACGGCGGCTATAGGCCCCCCCAATCAAAGCATAAAGTCCGACCAAAACATAAGCAAAGGCATGCAAAGGCGTTGCAAATCTTGCGTGACCTTCTGCTATTAATTTTCCTGCATTCGCCCGATCATAGGGTTTGGACATATCGGGGTTGAACAACTCCGATG
>JAJFGD010000173.1 GCA_021776315.1 Hyphococcus sp.
ATCTCTGCCTTCAATTTTCCCGTTGCCGTGTGGTCATGGAATGCGGCGCTCGCATTCGTTTGTGGCAATTCATGTGTTTGGAAACCATCAGAAAAGACACCTCTTACAGCATTGGCAGTTCAGTCACTATTTGAACGTGCAGCGAAAAAATATGGTGATGATGCTCCCGTTGGCCTATCGCAATTGATCATCGGTGAACGCGAAACAGGTGAACAACTCGTCGACGATGCGCGCATTGCGCTTATCTCTGCGACGGGTTCTACGCGAATGGGACGCACTGTTGGGCCGCGGGTTGCGGAACGTTTTGGCCGGTCTTTGTTAGAACTTGGGGGCAATAATGCTGGTATTGTTGCGCCGTCCGTTGATCTTGAACTTGCGGTACGTGCGATTTGTTTCTCGGCAGCAGGGACGGCGGGACAGCGTTGCACCAGTCTGCGTCGTTTATTCGTGCATGAAAGCATCTATGATGATCTCATGCCACGTCTGAAGAAAGCTTATGAAACGCTACCAGTCGGTGATCCGTTGGAAGAGGGTACGCTGGTCGGGCCGCTCATTGATAAGGCAGCTTTTGACCAAATGCATTACGCCCTAGACCGTGCCAAGGCACAAGGCGGGTCACTTTCCGGTGGTGACCGTGTCGGCGATGCCGGCTGGTATTCGCGTCCAGCTTTGATTGAGATGGCAGCGCATGATGGCATCGTGCTCGAAGAGACATTTGCACCGATCCTTTATGTTTTCCGCTATGGTGATTTGGATGACGCGATTGCGATGCAAAATGGTGTCGCCGCTGGTCTTTCATCATGCATCTTCACAAAAGATGTTCTTGAGGCAGAACGCTTTTTGTCGGCAACGGGATCTGATTGCGGCATCGCCAATGTGAATATTGGCCCATCCGGCGCAGAAATCGGCGGTGCCTTTGGCGGCGAGAAGGAAACTGGTGGTGGCCGCGAAAGTGGCTCTGACGCTTGGAAGGCCTATATGCGCCGCCAAACCCAGACAGTGAATTATTCGACGGAACTACCGCTCGCCCAGGGTGTAAAGTTCGACGTTTAGTCAACTTGAGCGGCAGCTCGATCGAATATTCGTGAAATTCGCGAAAATGGGCTATGATGTCCCCATGATGGGACTTAGCCCGATATTAATTGGCCTAACGGTCTTTCTGATTGCCGCAACGACGGTAACGGCCAGTGTTTTATCGCCAAAAGCCCGCCCGATCTTCGCCTTTGGCGTGTTGGTGATGATGGTCGGCATTTATGTGGGCTTTTCGATCATCGCGTTTGAATCCGCCGACTACGCCTCGCGCGCGGTGATTTCCGTATTGCTGGTGGAATCCCTTGCGGCCATGGCCTTTATGTTTGCGGGGATCGCAGCCTTATCCTCAGGCCGGGTCTGGATCTTAGGATTGCTCATCCTTATCCACGGTGCCTTTGATTTGGGGCATATGGTGATGGGCGCGGCGCATAGCCCTGAATGGTATGAATTTTTGTGCCTAATCTATGACGCTGTCGTTGGCTTTGCCTTCATTTATATCTTGTCGGGAAAGACGGCATCGGACGGGGTGACAAGAAACCCGGAAGTCGCCCCTTCACAATAATTTTTAACGTGCTAGAGCCGCTTGTGAGAGAAGTATCACGAAGCCGGAGCACGACCCCATGGATCACGGAAAAAATGAATTTGCTAGCAATGAGAGCCTAAAGGCACGCCGTGATGAGGCCTGTCCAGTAGGATTGCCGTCAAAGTCTGGCATCTATGCGGCCCGTGCCCAGGGTGCTGAGCTGTGGGATGTGGATGGCAAGCGCTATATCGATTTCATCGGCGGTATCGGTGTTTTGAATGTTGGGCATTCCCACCCGAAGGTGGTCGAAGCGATCAAAAACCAAGCGGATGATTTTCTGCATACAGCTTTCGGCATTGCGCAATATGAAAGCTATGTTGAGGTTTGTGAGATCCTGAACCGGTTAACACCAGGGGATACACCGAAAAAGACTGCGCTGTTTAATTCCGGTGCTGAGGCCGTTGAGAATTCCGTCAAATTCGCCCGTCAAATTACGGGCCGTCCGGGCGTTATCGCTTTTGCAGGTGCCTTTCATGGCCGCACATTGTTGGCGACCACGCTGACCGGGAAGTCCAAGCCTTATAAAGTTGGGTTCGGGCCTTATGTTCCTGCAATCTTCCATGCTGAATATCCAGACGCTTATCACGGTGTCTCCGTCGAGGAGGCGCTGGCGAGCGTCGATCACATTTTCAAAACCACGATCCGCCCTGAAGAAGTGGCAGCAATGATCGTTGAACCTGTGCAAGGTGAGGGTGGCTTTAATCCAGCACCCAAAGCTTTCCTAGAAGGCTTGCGCAAGAAATGTGATGAGCACGGAATTTTAATGATCGCCGATGAAATCCAATCGGGTATGGGGCGCACGGGCAAGTATTTCGCTTTTGAAAAAGCGGGAGTTGAGCCAGACTTTATCTGCGTGGCGAAATCTATCGCAGCGGGTCTGCCGCTTTCAGCCCTCACAGGTAAGGCCGAACTGATGGACAAAGTGCTCGCCGGTTCCATGGGATCTACCTATGGCGGTAATCCAGTGGCCTGTGCAGCGGCCCTTGCGGTTTTCAATATCATTGAAGAAGAAGGCTTGCTGGCGCGCGCAGAGTCCATCGGCGCGCAGACGGAAAAGCGTTGGAAGGAATTGCAATCTGGCATCGGCAAAGGCGTCATCGGCGATGTGCGCCGTGTTGGCGGCATGATGGCACTGGAATTTGTCAAAGATGGTGATGCGACAAAACCAAATGGCGAAATTGCTGCCAAGATTTTGGTGGAAGCGCGCGCAAGAGGCCTGATCATGACAACGGCAGGGGCTTATGCCCAATGCCTTCGTTCTCTGGTGCCTTTGGTTATTAGCGACGACATGTTGAATGAAGGCCTCGATATCTTCGCAGATGCAACAGAAGCAGCGCTTAAATCATAGGCCTAGTTGACGGCATAACCATGTCAGCGCCTAGGCGTAGGAAACCATAGAGTGTAGCGCTGTCGATCTGATGGCGTGTCTTGGCTATTTAGTCATGTCCACTGAAAACTGGGTTTTTGCATGCGGTAAGGCCTGAAAACCTGATAGCGCTCCTAACTTTGTCACATTTTTGTTGCATCGTAAGGGGGGTTTTATATAACTCAAAACCTAACTTTGAATCAAAAGGTTAGCACGGCAGGGGAGAGCTATGCGCGGATCGATTGTACTAGTCTCAGTTGTATTTGTGGCGATGACTGGCGCTGCTCACGCGTATATTGACCCCGGAACGGGAAGCGTCGTTACAACCGCTATATTGGGCTTCTTTGCCGCGATCGGTTTTACCCTCAGAAAATACTTTTACCGCATAAAAGATTTTGTCACGGGAAAAACATCGGAACCGGAAAAAGAGAACACAGAGAGTGACTCCTGATACAAACGCCGCCTCGGCGTTAAAATGGGATCGGGGTTCGTTCCGAGATCGTAGCAATCGTGTCTATGACGATGGCGAAACGATATTCCGTGGCGTCGATGCGCAAGCGCTCGAGCATTTTCAGCAATATTCACAAACCAAGCAATTCAAAGCATTTGTCAAAGAAGGCAAAGTTGTTCGCAGCGAAATCGTTCCGAGTGACTCCGGGTTAGAATTGCCAAGTGGTTGGGCAGGTTACCTCGCTCACGAGCGGCTCCCATTTGTTAGCTATCCTTATGAATGGTCTTTCGGCATGCTCAAAGATGCTGCTCTTTTGCAGCTAGAATTGCTTGAGCGAATGATCCCCGCTGGATGGACCCATAAGGATTCCTCCGCATACAATATCCAATGGTTGGGTGCGCAGCCGGTTTTTATCGATGTGCCGTCATTCGAGCCCTATACCGAAGGGGAACCTTGGGTTGGCTACCGTCAATTCTGCATGATGTATCTCTATCCACTCATGTTGCGCGCTTATAAAGATATCGATTACCGACCACTTTTGCGCGCCAATCTTGAAGGCATTGAACCGGATACAGCTAACCGTATTTTATCCGGTTTTACCCGGTTTAAAAAAGGCGTTTTGGGACATGTCTATCTGCATTCAAAAATGCAAGCCAAACATAGCCGCGCTGAAATTGACGAAGCGCGTGAGCTAACCGAGAAATCTGGCAAAGAAGTTCAACAGAAAAAGACGGCAAAACATTCTATGGCGATGGTCCTTGGAACCATTCAAGGTCTTGCGAGCACGGTGCGCAAGTTAAACATTACTGACGAAAAAACCACTTGGGGCGATTATGACAGCGGGCATAGCTATGCCAAGGAGTCATTTGAAACCAAGAAAGCGTTTATTGCTAAACATGCCAGTGCACGCCAGCGTCGCTTGTCATGGGATCTTGGATGCAATACCGGCACTTTTTCGAAAATCTGTGCTGGGCATGCTGATTATGTTGTTTCGGTAGACGGTGATCAAAAAGCCATTGAGCGTTTTTATCAGAGCCAAAAGTCGGCGAATGATCGAAAGATCCTGCCGCTAGTGATGGATTTGGCGAATATCTCTCCCAATCAAGGGTGGCGTCGACGTGAGCGCAAGGCCTTTGATAAACGTCAGCAGCCAGAATTGATTTTGTGTCTGGCGCTCATCCACCACATTGTGATTTCTGCCAACGTACCGCTGGAAGAATTTGTTAGCTGGCTCCGTGATCGCAATTCGGACGTCATTCTTGAATATGTAGGTCTCGAAGATGATATGGTCAAAATCATGCTTCGCGGGCGCGTCAATCAATATCAAGATCTATCACCGGAAATGTTCGAAGAAATCGTTTCAAGCATGTTCACTATTGCTGACACGCAGCCATTGAAAGGTGGCCACCGGAAATTGTATTTCCTAACGCCACGATAATTATGGGAATTGTCGAGCTTATCTTCTTTCCCATTATGTGGGTGATGCAACAAATATTGATGCTGTTGCATATGGTCAGCGGAAGTTTTGGGCTCGCCATTATCGGTCTCAGCATTGTTGTGCGGTTGCTGATGACGCCGATTTCGAAGATAGCAGCGAAAGCTGAAGAAAAGGACCGTGTGCGCCAGGCGGCGATGGCGCCGGCGCTCGCAGAAGCAAAACAGACCCTAAGCGGTCGCGCGCATTTCGAAAAAGTCGAGAAGATCTATAAGGAGCATAGTTACCATCCGATCCAATCGGTAACTTCAATGCTACCGATTGCACTGCAGATACCTTTCCTTCTCTCGGCGCTTTTTTTGTTGGTTGATCTGCCAGAAATTTCTGGCGTCGGATTTTTGTTTCTCGGTGATCTGGGGCGCCCTGATGGTCTGATTTCCTTGGGTAGCTTCTCGATCAATTTTTTGCCGATTTTGCTGACGGGTATCGCGGTCTATGAATCGACAATTCGCAAGGAATTGACCAAGGAAATGCGCATTCGGTTTTTGATCGTGTCAGGCGTAATTGCAATATTAATCTACCCGCTGCCAGCTGGGGTTTGCCTTTATTGGCTGACCAGCAATGTATGGTCCCTTGGCGCAACGATTAGAAAAAACAGACTACAGAGTGTAGGGTCGACCTAGCAAAACAATGTGGCGCGCGCGATGAAATCTTTCGGAACGATACTCATTTGGCTTTCATTCGCGGCTTGGCTCGCATTAGTGGTGCACGGCTTTCACGCTTATTTGTCTTTAGAGGCGACTGGTAGCGGCTTTACGCGGGGATCAAATCGCATTGGGGCGTTTTTGCGCTGGGAATCCTATGCCCTAGTTATTTCTGTTATCGCCATGATGATTGGCAATCGCTATTCAACGCAAGGGATGACACGTCTCGCATCACGTCTTCCTTTTTGGATTAGCGCTGGATTTTTCGCTCTATTGGTCATTGGGTTTATTGGTCTGGTCCTCTGGGCACGTGTGTTCAGTTAGGCCGTTACTAAATCAGTGTACGCAGAGCTGGTGCCAATAGTGCCATGTCAGCCGGCGCATTATAAAGTGCGGGTGTTACCCGGACACAATCACCCGCAGCCGGGCCAGTACGACGCACGGTGAAAATCCCGTGATCATCGATGAGCCTGCGCACAATTGCATTGTTTTCTTCCGTTGTTCTTCGGCCGTCCAAACGAAACGATGTTAGTGCTGCAACCATGTCAGCATCATCAGGGGTGAGAACATCAACACCGGCAATTTGCCGGGCATCATCAACCCAAAGATTGCGCAGATATCGAAGGCGCGATTCCTTTGCTTCAATACCGATTGCCTCGTGAAAATCCAACGCGTCGGGAATGGTCAGATGCGCGGCAAAGTTTAACGTCCCTGTATGGGCGCGGGCACGGATGTCGTCTTCGTCACCGGGTTCATTCATAAAGCGGTCGATGTCACGGATACGAGACTTGCGGATATAAAGAAGGCCGCAGCCAATCGGTGCCCCAATCCATTTGTGGAGATTAAAGCCGACAAAATCCGCATCGAAATCAGCAAGCGAAAAATCGATCTGCCCAATGGCATGGGCGCTGTCGAGTATGACATCGACGCCATTCGCTTTTGCTAGTGCTGAAATCTCTTTGACCGGATGAATTAGGCCGGTCAAATTATTGAGATGGGTCACCAGAGTCATTTTAATATTGGGATGGGTTTCAAATGCTGACGCATAGGCCGCGATGATATTCTCGCGGGTCGCGGGTTCGGGCAGGTCAATTTTGATCACCTCAACCCCCCGTCTGTCGGCGAGCCAGGTCATAGCCGATTTCATCGCGCCATAATCAAGGTCTGCATAAAGCACCGCGTCACCGGGTTCTAATTTGTTATAGCCACTGATGGCGATTTGCAGCGCTTCACTGGCGCCGCGTGTTAGCAACAACTCATCAGCATCAACATTAAGGAACTTGGCAAGGCGGTCATAGACGGCGTTTAAATCTTGCCCAAACGCACCGCGCGCATAGTGCGTATTCTCAACATTCACACGCTGCGTTGCGGCTTGATAAGCGCGCATCACGGGCGCTGCCATTATGCCCCAGTAACCGTTTTCGATATTGGTGATCGCAGGCGTCACCGCATATTGCGCAGCGACAGCCGACCAGTAAGCTTCGTTACTTGCAAGGTCCGTTGGCGACATTTTCGGGGCTGTTGGTAGGGGCGGTGTCTCCGCGGCACGGGCAACGGAAGATGCCGCGGCAACGCCGGCTGTAAGGCTTAGAAAGTGTCGACGAGATGGGTGCGCGAAGACGGACATGATCATTCCCCTGATAGACGACCATCATGCAGGAATTTGTGCGAAATGAAAACGATCGTCACATTGGGTGGGTTTGCGAATTGGTCGTTACTTCTTCTTCCAAACGCTGCCCTTACGTAGCGCATCTGCGACTTTGCCCGTGCGTTTGCGTTTTGTAGGGTGATTGGCTGTGAAGGCCTCATCAAAGCTTTGTGCCGGATCGCGATAGATCACGCCCATCGGCATTGGGTAACCATCATGGGGCAGGGTGATCAACAGCTGCGCCATAGTGCGATTGGTCTCGTCATGGACGAGAATGTCTGTCTCCGGCACGCCGCCTTCGCCCACATCAAGCACTTCCAGTGACAAAGTTTGTGTGTTCAGTTTTATGCCTTTCGCGCCATTCGCAAAGAGCAACGGCTTGCCATGTTCACAATGAAGCTGCGTGTCTTTGGCGGTTTTCTTCGCGGTGAAATCTTCGAATACATCTTTGTTATAGACGATGCAGTTCTGGAAAATTTCAACAAAGGCAGCGCCTTTATATTCACGTGCTGCTTTTAGAACGGGTGAGAGGTTTTTTGCATCGGTATCGACGCCGCGCGCGATGAAACGGGCACCAGCCCCAAGAGCGAAAGCACCAGCATTAGCGGGCGCATCGACAGAGCCCGATGGGCTGGATGGTGAGCGCGTGCCGACGCGGCTTGTCGGTGAGTATTGCCCTTTGGTGAGGCCATAAATTTCGTTATTGAAGAGCATGATTTGAATGTCGAGATTGCGACGCAACACATGCAACAAATGATTGCCACCAATCGACAACCCATCGCCATCGCCCGTGACAAGCCACACATCCAATTCCGGATTGGTGAGCTTTAACCCGGTGGCAAATGCTGGCGCGCGCCCATGG
>JAJFGD010000174.1 GCA_021776315.1 Hyphococcus sp.
GGTTGAGCGTGAATGACATGTCGCGAATAGGGGTGGTGAAAGTCATGGGGCGCTCCATCAAATTGGCTAGTCGAAAAGGACATCACTGTCCGCTTTATGCCTTTGACGGAGACCAAGTGCCAGCATTCGTTGCAGACGAAAGGCGTATCATCACATCAGCGCATCTTCTGGGGTTTTGGCATCCTCGATTTTGAGGGTGACGGTCCCGACCCGCAGGCCATAAAAACCAACACTTGCTCTGTTGAAGACGATACCATCGGTCTCATTATAGAGAATATCGCGGAATTTCACCTTGCGCCCGCCGCGACCATTCTCGCCACCCAATCGCACAACATACTCCAGCCGGAATGCGCCTTCATCCATAAAACCCAGCGCCTCGCCGACAACATCTTCCCGAGTTCCGCTAAACTGATTTTCGGCAAGCTTCGTCAAACGCCATGTCTTGCGGTCAATCTCGCCGTCATCAAATTCAAAGTCCTCCACAAGGGTCAACGTTTGCCCATCCCATGTACCATCCAGATAGGCCGTAAATCCGCGCGCAGCACCAATGATCGGTTTAAATTCCCCCCGAGCAACTTTTTTGCCTGCTAGATCGCGCTCCAGAACAAATGGTTGATAGCCATCGCTTATGACAGGCATTGCCGGGCGGGTTGCACAAGCGGTCACCATGGTTAAACCGAGCATAAGCGCGATGAGGAATTGAAAATTGCGAGACATGTTGACCTTCTTGTTGACGCCTCGTTTTACGATTGGCATTCCCCATTGGATCAGCCTCCATTGGATTGGCCATGAAGCCTATTTGATTTTGTGGTACACCCCACTTCATGAATGAAAACGCGCCCGATATTGGAAAAGCGACTGAGATCATCCGCAATGGTGGCCTCGTGGCGATGCCCACAGAAACCGTCTATGGCCTAGCTGCGGATGCTTGCAATGACCGGGCTGTCGCCCGGATTTTTGAAGCCAAAGGCCGCCCTCAATTCAATCCGCTGATCATTCATGTCACCGGCGTCGACATGGCGCGCCGTTATGTTGCGTTCTCACCACTCGCAGAAAAGCTGGCAGATCATTTTTGGCCAGGCGCACTAACCCTGGTTTTAGCGCGACGAGAGGACAGCGCGATTTCCCGATTAGTCAGTGCGGGGCTTGAGACAATAGCGGTGCGGGCACCCAACCATCAGCTAGCGCAAAAACTGATCAACGCCATCGATCGTCCCGTCGCTGCCCCAAGCGCAAATCGGTCGGGCAGTATAAGCCCCACAAAACCAGAACATGTCCGTGACAGTCTCGGCGCAAAAGTTGACCTGATCCTCGACGGTGGTCGTTGCATCGTCGGCGTTGAATCAACAATCGTTAAAGTCGATGACGACGCGATCACATTACTGCGCCCCGGTGGCATCACAAAGGAAGAGATTGAACAGCAATTAGGTTGCGCCATTGCTACCGCCGATAAAGCGGCCACCATCGAAGCACCGGGCATGTTGGCCAGTCATTATGCCCCGAACGCACAAATCCGTCTCGACGTTACCAAGCCCAAAAATAACGAAGCCTTTTTAGGGTTTGGTACAAACACCATTGAAAGCCCAAACGCCTTAACCCTAAGCACTGACGGTGATCTGCAGGAAGCCGCCGCAAATCTTTTTGATTGCCTTCACCGGCTCGACAAAATGGCGGAAAAACACGGCTTAAAAGGTATCGCCTGCGCGCCGATACCAATGGATGGTTTGGGCATTGCGATCAATGACCGATTGTCACGCGCCGCCGCACCAAAAAACGACGGCATCTGAGCGATTAAGGCAGTCTTCGGAATTTCATCAAGAACCGATCGGTTTTCCGTCGGACAGATTCATCGAAAACATGGACGCTATAATCGTCGTCACTCCGGCGCAAAACGTCGCTTTCGTCAATCAGTTCCAACCCAGCCCCTTGCGCCATTGCCCGCACGAGATCTGGGTCAATGCGATGTACTGTGTGCCCGGACTCTACAGGCGACCCTGGCGCAGCCGCGTGATCGAGCACCACAAATCGCCCACCTGGTTTTAAAATACGAAAGATTTCGGCATAGGTTTTCTCAACATCACCAAGAGCCCCTCCAGTGCTTGGCGTAAAAAATAGATCATGCGGCCCCAACAACCAGGTCACGAGATCTACCGACGCATCACCGGCTTCCAAATTGTCGAAATTCGATTTTGTCGAGGTGACATTTGCAAGGCGATTGTCAGCCAACCGATTTGCTACGGCGTCACCTAAAAAGGCGTCGAAGCTTTCGGGATTTTGCATATAAACCCTGCCATCCTTACCGACGACATGGGACAACAACTCTGTATAGTAACCTCTTCCCGCTTCAATTTCAAAAACGGTCATGCCGGGCTCAACCCCGGCAAAGGTCAATACGTCAAATGGTTTGCGCGATTCATCATCAGCGATATCCTCTTCGCTGCGACCATTGCTGGCGACCGCTTCCTTTATAGCATTTTCGGTGGTTGCTGTGACGTTATTATTCGCTGTGGCAGCGTCTTTTGGCGCATCATCTTGTGCGCAGGAAACCACTAATAACGCCGCTAATATTGCGCCAATGCCGCCGTAATTAAATATTCGAATTTTCATCCACTCTCTCATCACTACAAATTAAAAAAATATGCGGCTAAGCATACCGGAATTTTGAACAGTCGAAAGAGGTACATACACCCGGTCAAGCATTTCTTGGGCACCGAAAATATCAAATTCCATGCTAGAAGGCTTGAACCTTGGTGGTCACGATCCTAGACAGGACAATATGTCCACCCGGAACGGTTCCTAATGACAGCACACAAACGCCCTATACCGCCTGCTGAAACCCTAGATGCGATTCGAAAAATCGTCGGCCCGAAGGGTGTTTTTGAAGGCGATGATCGCGCACCGTTTTTGTCAGAATGGCGAGGACGTTGGCCCGGCGAGGCCGCGTTGATTGTTGCGCCCGCATCAACTGATGAAGTTTCAAAAGTCGTCTGCCTGTGTGATCAACAAAATATCGCGATCACCCCCCAAGGGGGCAACACCGGATTGGTCGGGGGTCAAATTCCATTCGGTGATGAGATTCTTTTATCGTTGAAGCGCATGCGCGCCGTGCGTGACATTGCACCACTCAACAACACCATGACCGTCGATGCTGGACTAACACTCGCTGAGGCCCAAGAAGCGGCCCATGAAGCAGGGCGTCTCTTCCCGTTGTCCATCGGTTCCGAAGGCTCATGCCAAATCGGCGGCGTCATTTCCACTAATGCGGGCGGCGTCAATGTTTTGCGTTACGGCAATATGCGCGATTTGGTGTTGGGACTCGAAGCCGTCTTGCCCAATGGGGAAATCTGGCATGGCCTGAAACGATTGCGCAAAGACAATACGGGCTATGATTTAAAACAACTTTTCATTGGCGGCGAAGGCACGCTCGGCATTGTGACCGGTGCAGTATTGAAACTCTTCCCACAGCCAGCACAACAGGTGACCGCCATTGCCGGTGTCGAAAGCGCAGAAGCCGCAGTCAAACTATTATCTCATGTGCAAGGGGCAACCGGCGGCGGCGCGTCAAGTTTCGAATTGATGTCGCGGCGGTGTATTGATTTTGTGTTGAAACATATCCCCGACACCCGCGATCCCCTTGAAACAAAATCTCCTTGGTATGTGTTGATGGAAATTTCATCAGGCCAGAAAACGGGATTACGCGACACTGTTGAAGCCTTGCTCGCAAATGCATTGGAGCAAGGTGGATTGAGCGATGCCATGATCGCGGAAAACCAAGCCCAAACGAAAATGTTGTGGCGCATACGCCATTCCATTTCCGAAGCGATCAATGGTGAAGGCCTTGGGGCCCGTCATGATGTATCTGTGGCAACTAGTGACATTCCCGCCTTCCTTGACCAAGCCGGCGAGACCGTTGAACGCTTGGCACCGGGTGCCCGGGTGGTTGCTTTTGGTCACATTGGCGATGGCAATGTGCATTATGATGTTGCACCGCCCGAGGGCGCTGACAAACACGCCCTTGATGAAAAACGTAGCGACATTGAAGCGGCGATTTATGATGTGATAGGCCGCTTCGATGGATCGATCTCTGCTGAACATGGTATTGGCCGCCATCGCCGCGACACCCTCGCCAAACGCAAAAGCCAAACAGATCTTAACATGATGCGCGCGATCAAATCCGCAATCGACCCCAAAGGGATTATGAATCCCGGAAAAATGCTCTGAAAAAGGATAGACTGCCCGATGCTGACCTTGCTGTCGCCCGCGAAAAATTTGAACTTTGATCCCGTCCCCGGAGCACCACGGTCGACCAAACCTGTGTTTTTAGAAGACGTTAGTGCCTTGTCGGAAACAACGCGCAAACTCACCAAGCGTAAAATCAAAACCCTAATGGGTATTTCTGAAAAGCTGGTGGACTTAAACCATGCACGCTTTCAAGCTTTTGATGAGACGGGCAAGTCAATGAACACCAAGCAAGCAGCCTTCGCTTTTAATGGCGAAGTGTATCTCGGGCTTGAGGCGCAGACCTTAAGCTCTGATGATTTAAAATTTGCGCAAGAGCATTTGCGAATTCTTTCGGGTCTATACGGTTTATTACGCCCTCTTGATGCTATTCAGCCTTATCGTTTGGAAATGGGATCACGCCTTAAAAACCCACGCGGCGCTAACCTTTATGATTTTTGGGGCAGCAATATCGCGGAAGAAATCAACAAGACATTGAAGCGCCATGACGAGAAAACCGTCATCAACCTTGCCTCCAATGAATATTTTTCTGCGGTGGATAAAGACACATTGCGCGCTGATATCATTACGCCGGTGTTCAAGGAAGAAAAAAACGGAAAGTTACGCGCTCTAATGTTTTTTGCAAAACGCGCGCGCGGCATGATGGCCCGTTGGGCGATTGAAAACCGCGTTGAAAATGCAGAGGACCTTAAAAAATTCAACGGTAATGGCTATCGCTTCAGTGAGATAGACTCAAAAGGAAATAACTGGGTGTTTAAACGCCCCCAGCCACCAAAGAAAACTTGAGGCCAATTGCGAACTTTCACTAGCCCCAAAACCTGACTCGCCAGATACAGCTGATGCGCTCTTTTTTAGTTTAATGACAGCGTCACGCGGACGAAGGAAATCATCCGGCCTTTTCATGTTCAACACAAATCAAATCGCTATCGGACGCCGATAAAGGTTCCTCGAGCAGTCCACATTTATGGGGGCTGCCGTCTGGTGCATTTTTTTTGAAGTATCGGCAAGTCTTGCATGCGCCAAATGGCAGCCCATCTCTTCGACGCAGGGTTGTTCGTAAAAAATCACCAAGATCATTGTGAAGTTCCTGACGCTGTGCACCCGACAATTTCGATAGCGACTGCGCCAAACTTTCAAGCGGATCTTGTGCCAGAAGTTTTAACCCTTTCGTCGTCAAATCAATCTGGACTTGGCGACGGTCGTCATCATCAACTGTCTTGTCAATCAATCCCTTCTTATTTAGCGCATTGATTGTCTGAGAGACCGTCCCTTTTGTCATGCCAAGATATGCTGTTAGCGCTGACGGTGAACGTGAAAACCTATTCGCGCGCGAAAAATACCGAAGCGCTTCCCATTGCGTAGGTTTAAGCCCTCCGGCATGGCCGTCATTGTGCAGAACGCGACTGATCCGCTCAAACAAAACAAGAATGTCATCGATATTGCTCATGGGAATATAGTATCGACAAGAAACCTTCTTGACAAGCCGCAAAGGCTGTTTATATAGCCATAGTATCGACTCAATACTAAAAGGAGAATCCCATGAAGAAATTACTTTTGGCCAGCCTCGTACTGGCTAGCGCAACCCAAGGCGCATTGGCGCACGAGATTAAGAGCGCTAAGGACAAAGACAAAATACCAGCATTTGATATCACCTCTGCAGGCGCAACTACCGATGGCCGGTTGACGACTTTTATCATGGAGCTTGCGGGCGTTGCCGGAAGTGTAAAACCAGAATCGATTGGTCAACTTACAGGATCAAAGGTCGAGTCATATGTCTGGCCGACGGATTTAGACCCTTCAGTCGTGGGTTTCGACAAAGAATCGGGCATTCTTTCCCTGGCGATCACGGCCCATCCTGATTTTGATGACACCCCGCTCTATGACGAGAACCAAGATGGCGACCCAGCAAATGATGGTGCCGATTGGCACTCACACTGGGTTGTATTGACTGAGGATCAATCCTGTAGTGCTGGCTTAAAGGTACGCGACGTATCACCGGGCGTTGATTTATTGCCAGCAACGGCACCTTATCTGCCGATTGCACTGGACAGTCCGGGCATGAGTCCAATTCTTGATGGCCAAACTGCAAAAATCACCGTTCCGATTAGTGACAGCGAAAACGCATCCTTCGATGCTGTTACCGCGGAATTACAAGTCAATGAAAATGGCGAGGCCCCGCTTTTATGTGTCACCGGTGTGCATGATGTCGCCTCGGGTGACCTAACACTCCCCGGCAAAATCATGGTCTCAAAATGAAACCGTCATTTTTAGCCATTGTAGGCGCCGTATCAATCGCTACCCTAATCGCTGGCGGTACATCTCAAGCTGATACGAATATGCCTGACCAGAATGCACCGCGCTTGGATGCTGCTGCGGAACAATCAAACACCAGCTCAGGGCTGCGCAGTAAAGCGCAGCTCGTCGATGGCAAAGGAAACCCTGCTGGCGAAATCATCGCGTCGCAGGGCACTAATGGCGTCCTCTTGCAAATTCGCGCAGAAGAATTGCCAGCAGGATGGCATGGCGTTCATCTTCATCAGATCGGCAATTGTTCCGATGTGGGTGTATTCAAAGCATCAGGGGGTCATATTGAAGGAAAAGGTGGGATGCATGGCTTCGTGAATCGCGAAGGGACCCATGGTGGCGATCTGCCAAATATATATGTGTCTTCCGACAAGCGAGCCTATGTCGACTTTTTTACGACAGCCATCGATCTGCAAGACTTAACCGATAGCGATGGGGCAGCGCTCATCATTCATGCCGACCCTGACGACTATAAATCACAACCCATTGGCGGGGCTGGCGCGAGAATTGCCTGCGCCGCGTTCCCAGCAATGTGATTAGACTCCAGTAAGCAAAGCCATATGAAAGACAGAGGCAAAAAATTTGTGGCAAGCCAGCGAGATAGGAGCAAATAATGGCTGATCAAAACCCAAATACCTTTCCGGCTACACTGCAAACAAACACTGTTGAGGAGGGTTTTGATCTGGCGATCATGCTTTCACGGCTGGGTGTCAAAAAAACCCAACCCAATATGAAGATCTTAAGAAAACTACGACCGAAATACGCCAATGATGCTGACAGTTTGACGGCCGCAAGCCAGGTGATTGCGCTGAATTTTCAAACGATTGCGGCTGCAAATAACTATTGGCGCGGTTAAGCGTTTATTGATCGACCGTACTTGTCGGTAAACCAGCGACAACGCGAAAAACCCTCGCGAAAGAGGGTATCCAAGTGAAGACAACACGGGCATCAATAGCACGCGGATACAAGATCACGAAATCGCAATCACAACCAATTGTGACCGAGTTTGCCAAAGCATCCGTACCTTCATCATAATAACAACGGATCGATTAGACTTTCCTGAAGATGGGCCATAGCAAAACGCTGCGGTCCCCTTGCTGTTTTTTTCTAAACCTTCAACCATAACCCACAGTAATTGTGCGCTTTTGACAACATAACTAATTTCTCTACTCTTCATAGATATGTCGCGTTTCATATTGACTGGGGAACAAAGGAAACCGCAATTAATTTTCCCATAATTTTGTGAGTATCCTTATACCTGTTGCAATACTCCCAAGGAGAGCACCTCCAAGCTCTGCGTAACTTTTCGACAAAACAGTAAAAACGGGGCTGGACAGCATGCCTGAAATCAACCCGGCGATTCCATTGATTTCGAAATCCAATAGTGAGTTGAACAAAAACAGGAAAAAAATTCCATGAAAAAATACTTTATACTGATTTTAGCAGGTTGGTTGGCCTTGTTTGGTTGCTCCACTATAGAGGGCGAAGGACCACCTTTAGAAAATAGACTAAGTAGCGATCAAGTTACTGCATTGTTTTTTGAGGCGTATAGAAACGGTGATCGCGAAGCTGCGTTAAACGTTGCAGAACCAAAGGCTGTCGATAAATTGGTGTGGGATGGAAGTGCGAACAATAATCCGACAATGGCGTTGGAGGGTGAAGCTATCGTATATGAAGGCGGTGCGATCTTCATGGTGATACATCAAGACGGTCATGTCGGAGCACGGATTGTCGATGTATTGTTGATCGTAGACTAGTGATAATCCGCGCTCATTGAATTTACCTATTGGCATGCTTCGAAAAGTAGCACAGAATATTGGTTGCGTTAGTGACGTCGGCAAGTTTCGGAAAGCAGATCAATGATCTTTAAGGTATTCGTATTTGCGTTTTCGTTAAGCTT
>JAJFGD010000175.1 GCA_021776315.1 Hyphococcus sp.
CCTCGACAACCGTTGCTTCCATCTCCCCGGCACAAAATTGCGACGGGACAGCATCAAGTGCCACACCATATTTGGCACCTTGCATCAGGCCCGTTTGACCGGTCCCGACCAATACCGCCTTAATACCCGCATCATTGAGGGCCGCAGTCAGGATTGTCGCCGTTGTGCGCTTTCCGATCGCACAATCAGTGCCGAGCACTGCGATGCGAGGACAGGTGACGCCGGCAATGCGGTCGCTGAACAGGTGAAGATCCTTTTTGTCGCGCGGCTTACGGACATCGATAAGCATCACATTATTTGCAATGCTCGCCGCCACAAACTCCGGATCTTCATTCAAGAATTCATGAAGACCATTTACGATGTTCATACCAAGACTAATGGCTTCCAGCACCAGGGTACGTTCATGCGCTGACAACATCCCACTTGAGGGCGCAATGCCGAATATGAAATAATCTGGCACAGCGCCGGCTTGTGCTACGGCGGCGGCAAGGTTGCGCACTATCGGAATTTTGTTTGGTTGGCCATCAAGCACCGTGCCCGAATCTAAACCTTCTTTTGTACTATCGATTACAGAAAGAATATTATACTTTTCCGAATGGCGAACGAGTCCATTGGCAGTTTTTCCGTCTATGCTGCCAAAATTGTCTTCACAGTAAACGATCGCTGTCGTGCATTGTTGGGTCTTACCACGTGGGGTTACTTTTCTACCCCCCTCATCACCGCGCAAAAAAGCAACATTATTTTCTACTTTTGCCGCCGAAGAGCGTGTGGTTAAGCTGATGATAGACATTTCGATTCCTTTGAAATTTTCTAGGCGGTATCTCAAGTAAAAAATCGGTCCGCGCCACATCAATTTCGGTCAATTATTTCTTCTGATCTTTGTCGGTCACATCTTCTGTCTGCGAAGGAGGTGGTGCCAATTTAGTACTTTCAGGTTTCGTTTCCGGCGTCTGGGCACCAACCGAAGCAGTCTCTAATGGTGATGGCGTTGCGTTAGCGGCTTTGGCTTTTGTTTTTTCTCTGTATCTAATCATTGAATATTATATTCCTAAAATGGTGCATCCGACTTGGCGGGTGCCATGTCGGAGGTTTCGTTCGCAATACAAATTAACACCGCTCATTCTGGCGGTTGCAAAGCATCGATTTTCGCGAAAGCATAAATAGGGCAGGCACTTTGCGCGCGACGGCGAATACCTACTTCGTGTAGTAATACATAGTGATTATTGCGGAGAATACAATGTAATTCGCACGCCTAAAAACCATCGTCACAATGTGGCGCTTTACATGACCTGTAGCGCCTTATCAATCGCCGCCCATAATTCGTCCACGGGTTCGCACCCAATCGATAGCCGTACAAAACCATCGGGTACGGCATCCCCCCAACGCGCACGTCGCTCGCCGGAACTGTGCACACTGCCAAAACTTGTGGTTTGTGCAATCAATGGACAATTCGACAAAAACCCTTCGGCGACTGTTTTGTCTTTGAGCGTTAGACCAATGATAAAGCCGAAATTATCCATTTGATTTTTGGCCAGTGCATAAGACGGATCAGTATTTAAGCCTGGATAACGAACCGACACCGTCGCCGAATGATCTTGAAGGCGCGCAGCAATAACCCCCGCCGTGGCGCACATTCGCTCAAGCCGCACATCGAGCGTTTCCAGCCCGCGATGCACGAGCCATGCATCCATGGCCCCTGGAATAGCACCCGCCAATCGACGCCAGTCGCGAATACGAGTGATCAACGCATCGTCGCGGCTTGCCACGTGACCAAGTAAAGCATCGCTATGACCGCCAGGTGCTTTCGTTGCAGCACTAACAACAATATTTGCACCAAGATCAAGCGGGCGCTGACCGAACGCCGTCATCATTGTATTATCGACCACGAGGCGCGCACCAGCTGCTTTTACTTTTGCCGCGATGGCAGCAATGTCACAAACATCTAATCCCGGATTGGACGGCGTTTCCAAAAGAACCAATGCAACACCGTCAAACGAAGATTGCTCTAACGCCAGCGTGGGGTGCAATATTGTTGTCACGCCCATCGGTGACAAGAATTCCTGTGCCAAAGCCCCAGTAGTGTAATAACCGTCCGACGGTACAATAATGCGGTCACCCGATTTCAGGCTGGCATAGAGCACAGAGGCAATCGCCGCCATTCCCGATGGGAACGCTACGCAAGGCGCATCTTCCATAATCGCTAATTGCGCCTCTACAGCGTCCCAATTTGGATGACCAAACCGCCCGTATTGATATGCTGCTTCTGGTTCACCTGGTAAATGGAACACGGATGATTGGACGATCGGCGGCGCAACAGGCTCACCCCGTTTTAGCGCCTCAGCGCGGTGGTGAAGGAGTGCGGCGGCACGACGGTTTTTTTCGGTCATCACAAAATAATCATGAGTTCCTTTGTGATTTGCAAGTCACAATTTGGGCCGCAGATTGTGCCTTGAAAAATCAACCCGCTTATCGGTTGGCTTTATTCAAAGATCTTACCGCCATGCCAGGTTTTGACAATCGTCAACGCGATGACGAATGCGCCAGCTGCCATCATGGCCATCATGAGATATGCCGCCACCGGCCCCTGCCCTTGCCAAACAAAGCCGGCAATGACGGTCGCCAGGCCTGTTACGGCACCAACTCCTGTGGTCGACATCAATGTCATGGCTGTGTTGACCAGTCTCGTAGGGACCGCGCGATCAAGAAATTCAATCGTCCCAAGATATGTCGCGGCAAAAGTCAGTGCATGTAACATCTGTGTTAGGAACAAAACCCAAAGCGGTGGCTCCATCGCCGTAATGGTCCAACGAACAACGGCCCCTGCTGCACCCAGCGCCAACAAGACCGCAGGACCAAAACGCAAGACGAGACCGCGCGCGCGGGTCAATACGATAATCTCAACAACAACGCCCGTGGCCCATAACAAACCGATTGTTTGTGCCGTATACCCAATCGCTTCCCAACGTAGGTATGAAAACGCGTAGTAGACAGCGTGAGCGCCTTGGGTCAGGCCAGCACTGAACAAGACCGCTATAAAAATCGGATTGATGATGAGCTTACGCGCTTCACGCCATGACACTGGTTTAGCGCCACTGCGCCCACCAGCACCAGCTGGCAGGGACATTGCTGCAGCAAATGCCAAACTCGCTGCAATCGCCATCACCCAAACAGATGCCCCAATGCCAAATGTGGTCAGGAGCGCACCGCCAATGATCGTCGTTGTCAAAAAGGCTGCCGATCCCACAGCGCGGGTTTGTCCATAATGTAAGTGACCATTTCGGTCGGCGCGCAATACTGCGGAATCGGTAAGTGGGACCAAAAGACCAAATGTCCAAATAACCACGACGGCAGCAGCACCAATCAACCATTTTCCAGGCGCGAAGATGAGCGCGATGGCGGCAATGGCAAATAAACAGGAAACAAGCCGCAATGACTGGCGTTCATCATCTTGATGGTCCGCCCAGAATGCGACAAGCGGCCCGAATGCGAGCCGTGCAATCAAGGCCGCACCGGTGATCAACCCAATCTCAGAGGCGATAAACCCCCGCGCACTCAACCAACCCGCAAAAAACGGAAGTTGCACACCAAGCAATACAAACTGCCCGGCATAAAACAGCGCATATATAACAGCCGCTCGTTTTTTAAGAAATCCAAAAGAACTCATAGGCGCGGTCTACAGCGCCGACCCATAGGTCGTCGAGGGGGAAGAAACGCCGCAATACAAAAACCAAGGGCTGGTACGTCGCTTTGGGAACCGCTTACAGGTCAGGTAGGTGTTTTGGTGTTGCGAAAGTTTGAGTGCGGTCATGCTCAACTTGCTCCGCCAAGCGATCAGCCGTTTTACCCAATTGTTTGATCACAGCGTGATATTCTTTGCGCAACGCAACCAATGATGCCTCATCAACCGCAATTCCATTTCTTTTCAGTGCTTTCACTGACGCGGTATAAATTTGCCCATGTTCGCGCAGAGCCACGATCGCATCTTCAACCAAGGCAACATCGTTCATAGAAAGGCGCGATGCGGACATCGCATTCACCGCAGCACGATCAAGTCGATCTGCCGCCGCCAAATTTTCATGCGCATCATTGGCCAATTTCTGCATTGGGTCTGAAGCGGTCTGTATAGAAACAAGATAAGCATCGATCGCATCGGACCGCGTTACACGTGCTTTACCACCGCCACCAGCGATCCGGGTAACAAACGATACTTGTTGAGGTTTCGGCCAAGGTGCAACTTTAACATCCGACACGGCTTCGGATAGGTAATCACGTTCAGCTATCGGTGCTTCCCGATAATACGATGTTTGTGAATTTTGCGGAATGATCGCACATCCGCCAATGATTGAGACTAAACACGCTACGCCAATGAGGCGCACGCCTCGAAACTCCGTTAACACCGAACGCATACTCCCCACTAACTTGTTACTCGCCCCCGTACCCTCTAAGTCCATATATCAAAAGTCAGGAAAAGTCAGCCAAGAAATGACAGAACGCCTAAAATTATTTCCGCCGATTGAACCGCACGTCACTGGGACCTTGCGCGTCACCGACCTCCATGAAATTTACTATGAGGTCTCGGGGGCACCCAACGGTAAGCCTGTCGTGGTATGCCATGGTGGTCCTGGGGGGGGCTCTACGCCGTCCATGCGCCGCTACTTCGACCCCAAGGCCTATAAAATCATCATTTTTGACCAACGGGGCTGCGGGCGCTCTACGCCGCATGCAGAGCTTCGCGACAACACCACTTGGGCGCTAATCGATGACATGGAAAAACTTCGAGCACATTTAAGCATTGATCAATGGCAAGTCTTTGGTGGCTCCTGGGGGTCAACTTTGGCGTTGGCTTATGCCCAAAGCCATCCCGGTAAGGTTACCGAACTGGTTTTGCGAGGCATATTCACTCTACGCCGAAGTGAGCTTTTGTGGTTCTACCAAGAAGGGGCGAGTTGGCTTTTCCCGGACGCCTGGGAACATTATCTCGAACCGATCCCGAAAGATGAGCGCGACGACATGATCGCCGCCTATTATCGACGCCTCACTGGCAATGACCGGTCGGAACAGCTACGTGCTGCGAAAGCGTGGAGCCTTTGGGAGGGCAGCACCGTTAGCCTCCTTCCATCAGAAGAACGCATGCAGAGTTTTTCATCTGAAGCGTTCGCTCTCGCCTTTGCCCGTATCGAATGTCACTATTTCTACAATGGCGGTTTCTTCGAACGCGACGACCAAATCATCGCCAACCTCGAGAAGATACGGCACATTCCTGCGGTCATTGTCCAAGGTCGGTATGATGCGGTCACGCCGATCAAAACCGCATGGGAAGTTCATCGTGCATGGCCCGAAGCGCAGCTTGACGTGATTAAAGACGCCGGTCATGCGGCTAGCGAGCCAGGGATTATCGATGCCCTTTTAAGGGCAACCAAGAAATTTTCGAGAAGATAGTAGGCCGCCCCCAATTGAGCGCAATGGATGAAAAAATCATTCATCCACTGCACTCATGGAGCTTAATGCTAGCTCAAGAAATATGGCGCGATAACCGTTGAATAAACGATCACGATAAAGATCGCGCTCGGACATACCCAGCGGATCAAGAAGCGCCAGCGGTCAAACCACTTATCCGATTTGAAACCAATTGCCTCACGCGCCGTTGTGGATGAGACCACCCACCCAGCGAAGATCGACGCGATGAAACCGGAAACTGGTAGAATAATATCCGTTGTCGCGCTGAGGAAATCGAGCAAGACCATCCCCTCAAAAATCGCCACATCTCCGAGCGGGGTCCATGTGTTCCAAAATGTCGACTGATCCTCGCCATTCGTGCCAACTGTTGGCACTTGCGACAGGGCATTCAATGCCCCGATCACAAATATCACAAAGCCAAGAATACTCGCCGATACAAGACGCCGATCCGATTTGGTTTGCTCATCAACCCATTTCGTTGATGTTTCCAACAAGGCAATCGACGACGTAATCGCTGCAAAGAAAGCGAGCAGGAAGAACATCAGACCGAATAAGCCACCGACCGGCATACCATGGAAAGCCAATGGCAAGGTCACAAACATCAATACGGGCCCTTGCCCCGCATTCAGTCCCAGCGCGAACACAATCGGGAAGATAGCAAGACCGGCAACAATGCCGACGCCAGTATCGGCGATCGCCACAAGACGCGCCGACCGCGGTAGATCCTGATCAGCCCGCATATACGCGCCATAGGTGGCCATCAACGCAGAACCAAGACCGATGGAAAAGAATGCCTGGCCGAGAGCAGCAGACACCACTGATCCGTCCTTCACCCCAGACCATAGATCTTCGCCGCGAACGCCAAACAAAAAGTCGATCCCTTGCGCACGATCACCGCTGACAAGCGCATATCCGAGCAATACCAAGAGCAGGATGAAAAACGCCGGCATCAAAACCGTTACCGCCGTTTCAATCCCGCCTTTCAGACCACGCGCCACAATCGCGACCGTCAGGCCGATGAAAAGGGCATGATAAATAATCATGCGCGTCGGGTTACTCAGCAATTCTGTTAACTTGGCGCTAACTTGTTCCGCCGTCTGCCCATCGAAAGCACCGGCGGTAAGCCCGGCCGCACCGTCACGGCCAATCGATGCGATTAAATCACCGCCGATCATCACCACATAGGCCATGACCCAGCCGGCAATAACCGAATAAAAAGTTAGG
>JAJFGD010000176.1 GCA_021776315.1 Hyphococcus sp.
GGGGTACAGACCGCCAGCTCCGGTGACTGTGATCCCGGACGATCTGGCTTCCGCTATGGGACAGCGACAGCCAGTTCGGTCTTCCATCGCAATCAATCTCATGGTTACATAACAACTGGCTGCGCCATCGGGGTTTCGTCAGGTCCTTAATGCTGTAATTGACAATATCGTAGTATTGCCAATAGCGTGGCCGGCGGGATTTAATAGGAGGGGCGTATGCGTGGCTTTTTAATTGGCGTAATCTTTGCCGCTTTGGCTCTTGTAGGTGCCGCACATTATTATTGCATTTACGAAATTGACGCCCTCACCAAACTAGGCGTGCCGAGCAACTGTGAAGACGAAGATACGATTACCGGGGAAGAAAACGGCAATGTTGTCGATACAAGTAAGCCGTGCTGGGATGCGGATGATGATGACTGCGTCAGGGAGCATTCCATTGGACTTTCAGGTCTCGCGCATATCGACGCGAACAGATTCTTAGCTGTTCACGATACCAACACCGGAGAAATTGCCTTTCCCCGCCTTAGCATAATGGACGTGCACACGACCGAGAGAGACGGGAAGAAAGAGATTGAATTCTATTCGTTTACGCCATTGGAAATTGATGCACGGAATTGGCGCAAGCACCCCTTCGAACGCCGGACTATGAGCAATGGGGAGGAGGATACCAAGGCGCCGTTTCAGCAACTTGCGGACCTTACGGACTTGCGCGCACATGAAATGTTTGTCGCCAATGATCTTGAATCTGTTTGCAAGCTGGACGGACGAGAGAACGAGTTTCTCATCGCCGAGAGCGGGCTTGTTTATCTCGGCTTAAAAAAGAAAGGCGAAGCCTCACTCACGGACAACAACAAGCTGGAATGGCAGGGACGCATCTTCCACGTCGCGCTCAAGCTTGATGGCAGCACCAAGCCGGAAGCCGTCATCTTGCAGCAAACCAACAAACTGAAACTGCCAGCGTTAGGCGATCCCTATTTGCCGACAGACGTGCAAAAATTTGCTATTCATTCGCCGGAAGATTTCGAGGGGCTCGCTTGCGCTCAATTAGACGATGCAGGCAAGTATATGGTCTTATTGGGGAATCGTGGCGGCGGTACGCATCGCTTGCAAGACGGAGACAAGGAAGAGCATTCT
Organism: Hyphococcus sp.; assembly: GCA_021776315.1. GTDB lineage: Bacteria > Pseudomonadota > Alphaproteobacteria > Caulobacterales > Parvularculaceae > Hyphococcus. The sequence continues at coordinate 1,135 of JAJFGD010000176.1, forward strand.
CTCGGTCGCTTGCACTGGGGTATTCTAGACTTCAATTCCAAGCCGGAAGACCTGGAAATTTCATGGCAAGATGAAAACGTCATCAAAAACATCAAAGCGCCCGGTAAGCCAGCGACGGCAAACGATGCGGAATGGCGCGACATCTCTGGGCTTCACATTGACGACAAAGGTTTACTTTTCGCTACCGCGGCTTGGGACTCTGGCGAAGACTATCCACCCTTCGCGGGCATACTCTATCAGCTTGGTGTGGTCTGTATCGACGAAGCCAGCGATAAGCATAGCCGAAAAGATCTTTGCCAGGCTGCTTACGATGAAGAGGGAGACGTCGACGCCAGAGCGCGCCCAGTACTCTTACCAGACAACGAGCTTAACGCCCCTTCAAACATTCTCTCTAGCTCTGATCACCACAAATTCGAAAGCGTCGCTGCCTCCATAAACAGCGCGAAGTTGAGTGTCGGTGCGGAGGATGAAAAAGCAGGTGGCGCATGGTGGCCGGATGTTCAAATCAAAAACTAAGCAGCCCGATGAGTCTGATCGTTGGTCGGTTCCTGCTTCATCAGGATACTAACCGTCTCTGTTGTAATTCTTACAGTATCTCCTTCAATCTATAAAGACACACGGTTATTTGGATTCTTGTTTCTCTCGTGCACAAAGCTTTCTCGTAGTCCGAAGTGAGAGTTACATCAGAGCTGGTTGTTTTTCCTAAGACCATCAAAAATCTAATGCTGCAAGATTAAACACGTCACTCAAGAAAGACAGAGAGCGACAATGAGAAATATATTTTCACAGTTTTTTCTGGCGTTTTTACTTACTTCTTGCGTATCGACAAATCCGTCTGCGTTTTCAGGTGAAGAAATTGGGACGTCGGCAGTCGATGCAACAGCTCCAAACGGAGAAGAAAAAAGCGAAAACCAGCTTTTGGTTGCGAATCCATTGCAAGCGCATCAGCAGGAGATCGAGTTACAGCCCTCCACGCTCCATCATTGGCCGCTAAATAAAGCCGATGTAATTAGTCTTCATATCGATACACCTCCTAATTGGGTTGTGCTGCCCTCGGTTGGGGTTTGCACACTCAACGAACTCGAGAAAAGTAAACGTGATAAGCAACTAAAATGTAAGTTAGTTAGAGATATAGATAAGCCGAATGCGCGACTAGCCATCAGTTTTTCAAGCGAAGCTATAAGTTTAATTCCGCTGCCAATACGTAAAGCTTCTCCCTGGGACATTCAGCAGGTTAATCACGATAATCAAGACCACTATTTGGTCGTATCTAATCCGTCGCCGATAGCTACGACGGAATTGATTGTTTCTCTATTTGAGCTAACAGACATTAGCCAGTCAATTTATGCTGGCTATCAGCGCGCCATTTTAAGCGTCGAAAAGGATATGAAGTACTTTTTTAAAGAAGAGCCTGAGAACAGTCTCTGGAATTTGTCCGAATTAAACATGGATATCGAAGATTGTCCCGATGGGGCATATTTCGACGGTGCATCGAAGCGAATAAGGTTGTGCAGCGACTATCTTAAAAACCTCCCATTCAGTGAATACGGATCTAGTGCTGTAGAATTCGTTTTGATGCATGAAGTTGGGCATGCACTTCTGAATCAATGGAACTTTCCTTCGTTCGCTAATGAAGAACAGGCCGATGAACTCGGAGCGATATTGCTATTGCTGTTCGATTCATCAGATGATTCTAGAAATCTTGTGGAGGCAATTAATTACTGGAGACAGCAGTCGAAGATCAGGCCGGCAATGGATTTTTCGCGCCACGCGGATACGCATTTTCCAGATATACAGAGAGCACGAAAATTGGAAAAAATATTTCGCGGGCGAGATGCCGTTTGGTCAATGTGGGAACCAATAATTGTTGAGAGAATGAACTACAGCGCACTAAGAGATATCGCATCTGGAGACGCTTCGGATTTCGTAAAAAAATCTCACCTTTTTGTACGACTTCAAACGGCCGCCATAGCGGAAATAAGGCGTTTGAAAAAGGAGCAATGCGACGGTAATTTTGTTAATAGCACTGAAAATTTCCAAAACGGAACCATCTATTATGATAGTATTGAGGAAGTGCTTTCTGATTGGAATGATTGCCGAGCGGACATACCGTGAGGCAACATAATAATTACCGCACAATTATTGTAATACTCTTGTAGTTTTGGGGTTACGATCATACGGCGAATTCCCAGCCTCGGGAAAGAGCAAACTGACCGGGGCGCATTGAGTGGTCGTTACAGCGATGCCAACCACGCACAGCGAATTCGTTGGACCATAACGTCCTGTGTTGACAATTCGTTACGTAACTGTTGACAATTAAAGTTGCCGAGAAACAACGGGGAGAAATTCCAATGGTCTTGTTGAGAATCGTAATCATCGTTTTTGGCTTATCCGCAGTAGGATGTATGACTACAGGAACAAATGGTTCTTCTAGTCCATCTGCTTCATTACTCACCAACAACGCGAGCAACGCCGATACGTCAAGCGCACCGGCACCCTACTCTGTTTATTTGAACCGACAAATGTACAATGAGGGGGATATCATGAATGGGTATCGTCTTGTAGGCCGCGAACCCACTCGCGAAGAAACGTGCAGAGTCGTGGAGGAGCGGACAGATTCGTCAGTATACCGACGCGAGGAATGCGGGGGCGAGCCGATACTAAACTTCACATCCACCAGCGCCGGAAGAACGTGTGAGGTTCAAATCCGTCCGTGGACGTCAAGCACAAACGAAAAATTGGTATACGTAAAGAACAACTGTCGATTAGACTACTGCTGGAGCGGAAATTCTTCTGGAACGTGTTAAGTTAAGAAACAAGAATTGCCCGCATGAAATCAAATCCGCTCGGTTAACGTCAAAAAACATACTGCATCGCGATTGAAATCGCGATGCAGTATTCACGCGCCAGTTATGCTAACGCGCACAAAGGGGATGATGACACGCGTCTTGACATCCCGATCCTCGACCTCGAATGTCCGCTTTTGACGGTGGCCTCAACCGGTCGTTGCGCCATAAAACCGAGCAACTAAGCCACCTTCTGAGCTCTCACCCGCACCGCAAACCAGTACTGTTTTTCACCCTCTCCGGTGCGCCACTCGTTCAACTCATTGAAGACTCGAACGTTTTTTAATCACCATTAAAACGAGAAAACACTCGGAAGCAGTCTGGCTCCTTTTGGCTCAAAACGGACATTCGGTCTCAGCCGCTGCACGGGAATACGTCGAGTTTGTTGCCATCGATATCGAGGAAATAGGCCGTATAAAAGTAGTCTCACGAGAGATCGACATAACTAAGGCTGGCACAGCCGGCGTTATCGGACATCGAAAATACGAATACCCGCTATTGTATTAGGTGTCTCCAGGTTCCAGCGATATTTCGTCGATGACTTTACCAATCAGTGATTTTGCTTTTTCGTAAATTCCCGGCGCTTCGCTTTCACGAGGACCAGCGAAATTAAGTTTAACATGCGGTTGGTTGACGCCATCGAGAAAAGCGAAAATACGCTCCTCCTGGCATGTCGCGCCAACAGCAATAATTAAGAACGGTTTTTGGTATTTTCTCGCCATATCGACGGTATAATTTGTGCCGGGGGAATTCCGAAAAGAGTTATCTGGAAGAAATATCAACGTCGCATCTGAATCACGAGCGTTCCATTCTGTGCGCTGTTCAACTTCTTTCTTTGGCGTCTCAATCATTTTCGGATAGCGTGCGAGGAGACCGGGGGGGTCTGTAAGGTCTTCAGCCCAGCCACCGGCTGGGCACCAACCCGAATAGTCCATGCGCCTTGCGACAGCAGCATCAAGCGCAGCGCGATCAACGCCGGACTGACCGCCCGAATTGATGATAAGTGATTTCATGGTCGAAGGCTCGCAGTTTGCTTCTTCCGTCTAGGCGCGACAACACCCGCCCGCCGGCTCTTACGGTGAAAACGGCAGGAAATTTTGTAAAGATCCCCAAAGTGTACAAAGAAATCGCGGCCGCGAATAGCGCTCACGCCGCGTTTGACACGATCATCATCGAGATAATCGCTCAACGCTTCATACTGGTGGCAAATGCTCTCCCCCCAGGATGAGCGCAGAAAAACCTCGGCGCTTTGCGAATCAACGATCCCGCCAGTGATAAGAATGCCGGCTTGGTCATAACTCGCGCATACGCGATTCGCCGACGCTTTGTCATCTTCTGTCCAATCTTCGTAGTCAATTTCGCGAAGACGTTCGCGTAGCTCGCGACGCGCAACCGAAAACCCATCTTGTGAGAGATACTGATGCAGATAGAAAAATGATTGTTGATTTCGGGTGCGAATATCATGCGAAACCCGCCATAGAGCGATAAGGACGCCAAACGCGGCAAAAATGGTCGCGATATTGGCAAGAAAATCAGCACTCGAAGCAACCCACGCCGGCATAGACCATCTCCGTTGTTCAATCCGTAAAATGTCTCAAATGAATTGCGTGATCCACTGAACAGAATTGTCGTAGACCGATTTCGCTTCATTGCTGAAAAAATAAACGAAAAAATAGATCGTAGAATAGGCCATGACAATATATGGCAATAAATTCCATACAAAGCCTCGTGTATGGGTTTCTATTCTTAGTTCGCTTTTCGTTTTGTTATAGTGCTCCCTGCCCTCACCCAAACGGGAATTCCCACTAGCCATTTCATCTCTCGCTTTTTGTTTTCCTTCGTCTTCTATTTCTCGAATCCCAGCGCCGCTTATCAGTTGATCTAGTTTTGCCTGCGCAAGCTTATATCGATGGTAGGCGGTTTTCATTCGAAAGCGGTGTTTCCGCGCAGCTACATTGCTGATCAATGCAATTAGAGTAAGAGTCGCAGCGGATACAAAAACCATGATCGGTTCGAAGATATCGCGGCCAAGGTGAGGCGTAAGCTGAAACGGCACAATCGAAAAACCAACAACGGCGGCGACTAATATGCCGGCTAGCTTCGCTCTCTGATTGTCATAGTGTCGATATTGATTCAGGTATTCGGACACGAAGAATTTTAGTAGTTCTATTTCTGCCGCCTCCGCAACAGGCGAATCTTCTGCCGGCGTTTCGTTTTTTGGTCTCGCGCTGAAATTATCGGAAATAAAGGCAACGATGGGCGCATTTTTTCCGGCGTCGAAGTACCTATCGAATAGATCATCCACGCTCCGTCGCCGCGCCACTTGTTTGCTCAATTTGACCCCCGCCAGATACCCGTAGCAACACCATTAACAGAGAATCGCTAAATCGTTAAGAATAGAACTGATGGAACACCATCACGACGATAACGCGTACTAATCATTGCAAAACACGTCTTTAGCTAGTCGACCCGGCTTTGCCCCCGCCCTCTGAGCCGGCAAAAACTCGGTTCTTTCGGCCCAGCGCTACAGGCTTCACCGAACGCTCACCCATCGCCTTTTAACTCCCCCAAGGCTTCGGGCAGCTAAATGAAGCTGGGCGGGGATATTTCAAAAGTCCGGGTTGATCCCTTCAGCGCACGCCCAAGTCGGGGTGCGCTACTCGCCCAGAAAAATGGTTGCGGCGGATGTGCACTGAATGACCGTTATTGACGAAAACCGGTCATCGCGCCGTGAAGCCAAGCAATTAAGCCACGTTTCGAGTTCTCACCCTCACCGCCGACCAGTACTGTTTTTCACCCGCTCCGGTGCGCCACTACTCTTTGAAATTGTTAGAGGTTTTTTGTCGATGCCGTTCGCGCTTTGGACCGTTTACAGGCAGTTTACAGTATTCAGACGCGTTTTGTTCTTTTCAGGCGTTCGATAAGTGCGCTCGCGACCGCCTTGCGGCTGACATAGCGTTTCTTGATTTGTCGGACGCTTTCCTCGCTCCAGCCGACGATATCAGCGACTTCAAGGTCGGATAACCCTTCCGTGTAAAGATAGGTCACAGCGCTGCCGCGTAGGTCATGGAAGCGCAGCTCCGTTATTCTGGCTTTCTTTTTTGCCTTTTGAAATGCGGTTCCAAGACCATCCGTCGTCCATGGCTTGCCGCGTGTATTTGTGAAAACAATCGGCGCCCGTCGAGGCGTGTCATCAAGTACGGCCCGGATTGCCGGATAAATCGGCACCGTCGCGAGCTCGCCTGTTTTGGACCGATTATATTGAATCGAATGATCGTCGATGTCCGACCACCTCAACCGAGAGAGGTCTATACGCGCTATGCCAGAATGCGCGGACATTAAAATTACTCGCGTTAATTCTGGCGAGCTAGCGCGACAAATAGATTCAATTTCTTCCGGACCCCAAATTATTTCTGCGCGGCTTGCCTTGTGAAGTTGCGTGACGAAACCCCGATGGCGCAGCCAGTTGTTATGTAACCATGAGATTGATTGCGATGGAAGACCGAACTGGCTGTCGCTGTCCCATAGCGGAAGCCAGATCGTCCGGGATCACA
>JAJFGD010000177.1 GCA_021776315.1 Hyphococcus sp.
AGTTGCGCCAACCCTTCGCGCGGCACATGACTTTCAAGCCCTAGTCGGTATGCGGCCGAATGAACACGCTCCACATCGCTTACCGCAACCATTGGCGGTACACGACTTTCGAGACCGGCAAATTCTTCCGCCTGCAATGCTTTTTCGACGGCCGCATAGCGCCCTGGATGTTCCACATGGCCGGGCGGTACTTCATGGCGATGGAACGATGAATGGGTGTAAAGAAGTGTGGTCATGGCTTGACTTTATCCTCACTTCACACCGATGAACATCACTAAGTTAAAGGAAAAAGACCATGCCACAATTCGACATGATTCTCGTTGATCCGGAGCAAGCAAAAGGTGTTGAGGTCGAAGATCACACCGCAGGCACACCATTGCGCGAAGGCGGCGGTGACGAAACCTATCGGTGTGGCAGTTGCAAAACCAAATTACTGGTCAATGTTGCGCACCATGATGCCCATGGCGCAGTGATCAAATGCGGAAAATGCGGTAAGATCAATACGGAACCCCACCATCACTAAATTCATGATGGTGGGTTCTTGATGCCTGCTTAAAGCATACCCGCTTAGAGCATGCCAGACATGAGGGTTTCAGCGACACCCGGCGGCGGCGTTCTGTCATCTGGCACAAAGAAATCCGGTGCCAGTTTTTGTGACGGGTCAACGCGATATTTTTCAAAATCCGTGACACCATTTTCATACAGAAAATTATCGTCGATAATGAAATTGCCCGTAAATTCTTTTGCCGGTTTCGTGAACATTAAATGTGCGCAGTCTGATAAAATATCGACACTACGCGACGCTTGCATCATCGCTTCACCACCCAGCGCAAATTTAACCGCCGCTGTAGCAATCGCTGTACGGGGCCAAAGCGCATTGAACGCAATGCCGTCATTTTTAAATTCCTCAGCCATGCCAAGCACACACATGGACATGCCATATTTCGCCATCGTGTAGGCGGTGTGACCGCCGAACCATTTTGGACTCATGTCTAAAGGTGGTGACAACATCAATACATGGGGGTTGTCGGCTTTTTTCAAATGCGGAATGCACGTCTTTGAGGTCAAAAACGTACCGCGCGCATTGATTTGATGCATCAAATCCCAACGCTTCATCGGCGTTGCTTCGGTCCCGGTGAGAGAAATCGCCGACGCATTGTTGACGCAAATATCGATGCCACCGAACTTTTCAGCAGTTGCATCAACGGCGGCTTGCACCTGGTCTTCATAACGAATGTCACAAACCAGCGGCAGTGCCTTGCCGCCAGCCGCTTCGATTTCTTCGGCTGCCGTATAAATCGTACCCGGAAGATGCTTGTGGGGTTCAGCAGATTTCGCCGCGATCGCGACATTTGCGCCGTCTTTCGCCGCACGCAAACCAATAGCTAGCCCGATACCCCGTGATGCACCGGTGATAAAGAGAGTTTTTCCTTTAAGGGTCGTCATGATCGCTCCTAAAAAATGTTGATCTATCCTAACCGGCAGCACACTTGTTGTAACGCAGATTCAACACATCAATTTTTGGTGGCACACGAAATCGCATGGGCAAGCCAACCATGCCCGTGCCTGAGGTCGTAAAAATTTGGACTTCTTTTTCGGTCCTCAATCCATAGGCAACGTCACCGCAAACACCGGTCAACGCACAAGTCAGGACGGGCAATTGAATCTGCCCTCCATGTGTATGTCCCCCAATCAAAAGGTCGGCGCTCATACCAGGCGCGAAATCCTTTATTGTCGCCGGATTATGGGTCAGGACCAGGCGTGGTAGCGATGTCTGGCGTTCCAACAAAGACAACTTTTGGTGTTTGTCCCATTGATCGGACAAGCCGACCAATTCGAGAACGAACTGGCTATTTGACAGTTTCAGTGCGCGATCATCCACCAATCGAATGCCTGCATGCGGCAAAGCCTCTTTCAACAATTCCCTTAGATCAGGCCCTGGTAACCCCAGATCATGATTGCCTAGTACCGCAAAAACAGGCGCGTCTATTTCCGCAAACGCTGCAAAGGTTTGTTCGAAGCGGGCTGGATCGAGGAAATAAACAAAATCCCCCGCGATCAAGACGAAATCTGGATTGGCGGACTGGACCCGCGCCGCAAGGCGGTCAATCGACATGGCATTTCCGAACAAACCATTATGGGTGTCAGAGAATACCGCGATACGCACCGCACCAGCACCTTCGAAACATGCTTTTAACGCGACGTCATGCTCTTGGGTCAATAAAATGCGCGGTTCGATAAACCGCGCATAAGCAAGACAGCTAATAATGACCAGAAAAACGGCGCTACCAATCCGCATCGCTCCGGAATGGCGAAAGGCAAACCAAACCGCGAGCGGGGCCACGATAAAATAAAGATAGCTTGCAAAATATATTGCTAACTTCAAAATTTCGAGAGTTCCAAGCGCCGCCATATTGGCAAACCTGCCGAAAAATACGGTGTGATTACAACCGCAACATGGTCATTGCAAGGCGATGCTCGGATACTCGTTAGCGTGCGTCTTCGACTTCTTCCCAAACCCTAAGCGCATTTAGGCCCAGGATCTTGGCGATCGCTGTCTCATCATAACCGCGCAGCAATAACCCATCGATCAATACCGGATAGCTTGAAGCGTCTTTCAATCCTTCTGGCAAGGAATCACCGACACCATCATAGT
>JAJFGD010000178.1 GCA_021776315.1 Hyphococcus sp.
GATTTCTCCAAGAAACGAGAGTAAATCCCCGTCGGTAGATTTTCATATGACAACTGACCGATATCGGCCGGACCATGTCCCGGCGCATCAATCACCACGGCATTTTTAGCAAGCCCCGTTTCCATAAAACCGCGCCGGAAATGATTGCGGGATTTAACAACAAAAATGTCCATATCCTCTACCGGTACACCCGCATGGTCGAGGATCGATCGCGTCGTCACTTGATAACGCGTTGGTGTAAGGAGCACCCAATTATTGTCGCCAAAGGTCAGTGCCACTAGGTCTGAAGGCGCGCCGCCGCCGATATCATAGGTGCCCATGAACGCGACGGTGCCAGAGATTGTTACCGGCGCACCAGCGAGTTCTGACGTGTGTCCGCCAATATTGATTTGCAACGCGTCTCCGACCTGATGGTGATCTTTAATAAATTTAATAGCGTCAGGGTCTCGGATCGTCCCAACGACAAAATTTGACCGACCTTTAGCAATCAATGCACCCAAGATGTGAGTGGCATCACCCAGACGGTCCGAAAGGTTTGCCAAAACGATGGGCCCTTCCCCAGCATCTAGGAATGCAAGGCCTTCATCGACACCTGCGTCCAGTTTTGGAATGTCATATTCAAATTCCGCACGCCGACTTTGGATATAGGCCGACATGTCATCTGCAATTTCCGATGCAACATCGCGATCACCATTGGTCTGCACAAAAACCGACATGCCCATATCTGGCACGTCAGCAAACGGAAAGCCCATGGCTACCGAAACATATGTATCCGGTGTGCGGTTTTCCCAGCGCCGCGCGCGCTCCATCATATCCCTTGGTACACCTTGATGCGTGCCGCCATAAACCGTTGCAAAAGCAATCCCGGGACGGCGGGCCTCTAATACGGGCTCGTAGCCACCGCGCACGCTGCGGATCAAAAGCCGCGCAGCACGCTCACCCATGAGCCCAAAATCATAATGTGGGAAGCGCTTCACAATGAGGACGATATCGGCTTGCTCTGCCAGGGCCGCATCAACATTGGCGTGCAAGTCGAGCGTGACCGCAATTGGAATGTCGCCGAGGCGTGCTTTGATCCGCCGAACCAATTCCGCTTCGGGTCGCGCAATGCCTTCTACTGCCATCGCGCCGTGCAGCGGTAAGTAAACTGCATCTAAGTCTTCAATGTCAGCCAGGCGATCAACAATTTCATTCGTAAATTTGTCGAATGCGCGCTTGGTAACCCAACTCCCCATGCTTCCACCCAAGGGTTCGCGGACGGCATAGACACCAATTAGGTCGACACCTTGATACTCACGCGCGGCCTTCGAAAAACCTCTGGCGGCTCCATCAAAAGTTAAGACATCCTCACCTGTATAAGGCGGACCATAGTGCTCGAAATGTTCAATGTCTGTTTTTCGTGGGCAAAACGTGCAGGTCTCCATCGCGAAACTAGCAACACCAATGCGCACAGTGTTCTGGGGCGCATTTGTTTTTTGGTCTTCGACTGACGGCTGCGCGCATGCCGACAATAAAATACTCGCAATAAAAACGATGAAAATCCGTGCGGTCATCATTTGCTCTCCCAAAATCGTTCTTGGCAATCAATAGGCCCAATATAAATTGTTCTTCAGCCTGCGATTTACACAAACAGAAGTATAGCGCCACTAGCACGGGTGGGGATAACTCTGCACCAAATATAGGTTTTATGGAAGACTACCCTCTTTGGGTTGTAGGCCGGCTTTGTGATTCACCTGGATCCCGGATCAAGTCCGGGATGACGAAATGATGTATGCCGTCACTTTTTTCAACCTCATTGCGGGCTCGATCCGCAATCCATTGGTCAGTCATATTTGGATGCATGTAACATCACGCATCAATCCCACACCGGCCCAGCTTCAGCGACCAATAACAACAACGCCGACTGAATGGCGAGATGGCTGTCTTTGTCTTCCCAAGATTCATTCGGCGCATGTGCATTTCGCGCGATACCACCGCGGCCAATCGTTATCGCCGGTATGCCGAGCGACATCGGAATATTGGAATCGGTCGATGATGCAGCATATTTAGGTTCAAGGCCAATCGCCATGACTGCCGCGCCGGCATTTTGAATAAGGCTCGCATTCGGGTCACTGCCGCCCGCAGGACGTTTACCCACTGATTTAACGTCAATGGTGAGTGCATCATTGCTACGTCTACGGTCGTTTTCGATTTCCAACGCGTCGCTCATCGCCGTTTGAAAAACGGCATCAAGTTCTGCCAGTTTTTCAGGGTTCAACGAGCGCATATCCACTTCCATCCAACTGGTGAAGGGAATGGAATTGATCGACGTCCCGCCGCCAATCCGACCAACAGAAAATGTCGCCTTGGGACCGTCACCTTTCGTGATTGGCGTCGCGGCTTTGGTAAATCGCGTAATCGCTTCAGCAAGGGCCTGATGTGGATGGCCGCGCCCAAAGGAACCATAGGAATGACCCCCGGGTCCACTAAATGTCACGCGGTAACGATTGGAACCCACAGCCGTCGTCACCAGGCGCGATGCATCACCGGCATCAATGGCAATGAAGCTATCAATTTTTGGGGCACCGTCGCGGAAGAGATGGCGCACACCCCTTAGATCGCCCAATCCCTCCTCGCCGACATCGCCAACGAACAAAATGTCCGCGTCGGTTTTTATGTTGTGAGCCTCCATGACTTCCACCAGAGCCAGCATGGCGACGACACCGCGCGTGTTGTCTCCAACGCCCGGCGCATAGAAAATATCGCCTTCACGGCGCACGGTGACATCCATGTCGGCGGGAAACACGGTGTCGATATGCGCTGCGACTGCCACCGTGCGATCGCCCACTGTCCCAGCACGGCGCGCAACAACATTACCGCTTTCATCGATCGACACATCATCTAACCCGAGCGCTTTGAACCGCTCAACCAGATCAGCCGCACGGGTTTGTTCTTCAAATGGTGGCGCAGCGATTTCGGTCATCGCAATCAAGCGTTCATTGTTGTGCTCGCGCATATTAACGATAGAGGTAAAAGCTTGCTCAATTTCTGGGCGCGCTTTTAAGGCCGCCATACGCGCTGTTGCGTCAGCTGAAACCGTATTCATGTCCGCCTTTGGCGCGGCAATGACAGTGTTATGGGCGCAGGCACTGACCCCTAATCCTGCAACGATACAGGCTGACAAAATCAATTTATTAAACGTCATGGGGTCTTCCTTTTTTCTCGCATGGTTTTTCAAAAAACCAGCATAAATTTTCACATCAATGAGTACGATAGAATGAGTGCCCCAAATTGGCGGCTCAACATCACTTTTGTTCTTGGGTGATCCCGTCTTCCCGGATGCGTGTCATCAGACGATCCAACACCGCACGCTCACCACTGGCTTCATAGCGCGCGGTGATAACAGTGCGTTCATCTTCAGTGATTTCCGCATCAATCGACACATAGGAGAAGCCATCATCAATGAGGGGCTTTGGTGCTTGATAGAATTTTTGGTTCAGATTGAGTTTGTCGATCTCTGATGTCAGCACACGGCGAAGCACAAATTCCAATGGAAGATATCGAGAGACCCCGCTGCGCTGATCAATAGAAAGGGCGGCCAAGCGCGCCTGAAGTTTCCCGTCTTCGATATAAGGCTCGAGCGTGACATCGATCTCGCCGGTTTCGCGGGTGAACCGTCCGGGCTCCCCGCGTCCGCGTAATCCGCAATTCCACAATTCATATTCCAAATATAAAGCAAACCGAATCTGCCCCTCAGGGAAAGCAATGGTTGGCTCACCCGCGCCCCACCGTTCCCCGCATCGGTTTTGATGCGCCGCAATCCAGTTCTCTAAATCACGCTCGGTCTCCTCAACAAATTTTGTCACATCAGTGACCAGCGCCAGCTGTAAATCTTCGTCAAGAGCTGCTTCTTCGTCTGTGTAAAATGCAATGTCCGCAATGACGGGACGGCCGCCAAGATTTACATTCGTCGGCTCATCATAAATCAGGGAGAAGTGATCTGGGGCTTGTGCAACTACTGGCGATGCCATCACAGCACCCAAAATGGCGCTGATCACCCCTAATAATTTCCGCATGTCTAGTTCCCCTATAGAAATCGTCCTTCAAGACGATCCGGCCTCTTGCCGTCGATCAAGGCCCCTAACCTCTGGCACAAGATTAGCCTGAGAGATTGGGTAAACACCATCCCGCCCCATGACCCAGGCTGTGACCGTCGTGAAATGCGGTGCATAGGCCTCGTCGAGAATATTTAACCCGCCCGTATAGGCCCCCAAGGCTGGCATGATCAGGCGCTTGCCATTGCTCGCAAAACATCGCCGGCGCAGCACCCGTCCCTCGCTCATCACTCGTGCACATGGGTGAAGATGCCCGGCGATTTCCCCTAGCCCGTCTCCGCTGACGGGCTCATGGCGAAATACAAGGCCACCCAATCGCCATTCCATTTCTGTGGCTGCCGCGAAACGCGCCGGTGGCTCCGGATCATGATTGCCCAGGATCCACAGCCAATCGCATTCGCCAATCAAGGTTTCGAGCATTTCGGCGTCGCGTGCTTCCATCCGGGTTTCAGCCGTCTGGTCATGAAAAGCATCGCCAAGGGAAATCACACGCGCTGGATTATACCGACGCATTAACGCACCGACCCGCATCAATGTGGTGCGCGTATCATATGGCGGCAACATCACCCCGCGCTCAGCAAAGTGAGACCCTTTTTCAAAATGAAGATCGGAAACAATCAAGGTTTCAGTGCGCGCCCAATAGGCACCGCCAAGCGGGTCCGGCGTAAGCGCCTCGCCATTAACAGTGATCGTCGCGGTTTGGGTCACGCGATTGTTCTAATCAATTTGCGAAAGAGTGAAAGCTAATTCCGCATCAGATCAAAGATATTGGGCACGCCCCATAAGGCGAATCCAAGAATTAGGAAGATTATCAAGAGCCAAGCGAAAAGCCCCTGATGGCGCGATAGAATATTCCGGATACCCGACGGTAGGAGCGAAAATAAGGTGCCCCCAAACGCACCAATAATAAAACCGTAAAAAGTGGATAACGCGATTATCTGAGGGAATACTGGGTGTCGTA
>JAJFGD010000179.1 GCA_021776315.1 Hyphococcus sp.
CACACCATCGATCAGGCCAAAACCGTCATCACAAAATGGCTCAGACAGTACAATCACGTCCGTCCGCATCAGGCCCTCAACATGCGTCCGCCTGTTCCTGAGACTCTATCAAAAAACGGCACATGAAAATGGGGCTGGACAGTGACACATCGCCATTTAGTCACCGTGTCTACTTCCGACGCAAAAGCGGACGTTGACGATTTAATCTATTCCCGGACGACGGGTGAAGCGCCTGACGAAAGAGACCCTTCATGATAAGATCAACCGACTTAATCCCGCACTTGTGGAGGCCACCAGCATGACGAGCGAGCCGTCCGACCGGACAATTATTCTAAATCTCCTTCGCGGTGCCGTGCCCGAGCGCGCCGACGAAATCAGCAGCCTCTGGAGCCAATACGGCCATGCCGTGGAAGTCACGCCGAGCACCAAGGGCGTCACGATGAACGCCGACGCCACGCGCATTCAGTTTGACACCAAGACGATCGACTTCTTCTGGTTGTTCGGTTTCAGCGCCTGGCGCGCCATAGAGGTCTATTCACCCGCGCTGGTGCTCGCGACGATAATCGGAATGCCGCTCGACCAGGCGCTCAACGTCGACACCGAACGAGGTCCGTTCGAACTCGACTACAAGCAACGCATTGCCAGCGCCCAATCCCTTATCTCAGCCGATCAGACCGCCGAGATCGCTTGGCCGGCGGATGTCCCCGAACCGACTTCCGATCGTGAAAGTCTGGGCGACGTCCAGCACATGGCGGCGTTCGATCTTGTGGCGTTCGCCCTAGCGTTTTCGCTTCTACACGAATTCAAACACGTCAAGTACTGCGCCGACAACAGTGCCCCCCCGGCGCTGCCCGAGGAGGAAATCGCCTGCGACACCTATGCCCGCGACTTCATGACAAGTGGCCTTGCAGCCTATGCGAAGAAGCACGGGCATAACTTCGTCGAAGTCCAGCAGAAGCGCGCCATGGGGATAGCGCTCGCGGCCGTGATCATCCATGCGATGACGCCGACCCACGCCCATTGGGGCAATCGGCAATATCCGCCGATAGCCGAGCGGCTGACGGCGATGATCAGCGGCTACAACCTACCTGCTCATTCATCCTTTTGGACGTTCACGGCCTGTCTTCTGATTGCGATCATGCGGCAGGAGAACCGACCGCTCGACGTGATTGCGAAATCAGGCCAAGAGATGGTCGAAGCCCTGCTCGACAACTTAAAGTGAGATCCAGACTGGCGTTGTTCAGACTTTTCCGAAAGGCAAAGTTGATTGCGCAAAGCGGTCTTACGAGCCAATGAAAAAGAACGGCAGTTTAGGGCCAAATGTAGACTTTGCGCATACGCAAAATATTCGGGTGCCGAGCCCAGATCTGCGCCATCGCCTGAAAAATTTGCTGAACTAAATAGGCCGAACCAGCTCCTGCTGGTAGCGCAACGGTAGCATGTTAGGTTGAGAAAAGAGAATGAATATTCGTAAGCTATTGATTTTTTTGGTGAGCCCTGATGGGTTCGAACCATCGACCTACTGATTAAAAGTCGGTTTACGGTTGTTTCTAGCTGTCTCTGCTCGTCTCAAGTTATTGTTTTTGTTAACTCGACTGTCTCTATTTGTCCACTGAAATCGCTGTGAAGCGCATCCCTTAGTAACCCAAATGTAACCCAAAAATGGACCGCTCGACCTTCTGATTTTGCATCAGTCTTTGTGTGAAAACTGGGACAATTCTTTGCTTATTTTCGCCGTCAAATGACGTGTCCTGTGACCCAAATGGGTCACAGGATTTTGGTCATTTTAGTCCTACTGATAAATGATCAGTTACTCGTTTAGGAATGCGAATGACTCAATCATCCAATCCATTTTACGCGGAGCTGGAAAAACAACTCAAGATTTCTATATCCAAAATATTTCATGTCTCCATGTTTGCATGTCTGCGCAATAATGATTTTTATAATTTGGTGTCGCGACTTCCAATAGCTATTTTTTCACAGTGTACCGCGCGAAATTAGAACGCATGGGCGTCAAGGCCTCGCAACCACCCCCTTGATCAAACAATCACAAAACTGCAACAAAAACTTCATTTTATGTGTTTTGTTACTTCGTGTATTTGTCCCTCGCTTGCCAGCAAACGGACGCGACAGTGAATAAAGAAAAGTCATATATTCTCGGCCGCACCTGCCCGCGCTGTCAGCATAAAACACCTATTTTCTCAGGCGTCGAACTCAGCGCAACCTCTTCCTTACCAATTCAGGGCAAGTTCGCTTTCCCATGCGAAGCTTGTGGCTGGTCAATGGAATGTTCTGTCGACAATCTTGAAGAAATTCCGGAGACGAAAGATTCTGTTTAGCCCAAATAGCGCGCAAAAAAAAACGCCAGAAAATCTGGCGTTTTTTGGTCGTCAAACGTTATTAAAATTAGATAGCGGTCACTGACTGAACGTCGCTTTCAAGCGCAACAGGTGCGCCATTTTGAAAGATAACCGTGTAATTCTGGTAACTTGACCAGCTGCCCGTGGGCAATCGTGATTTTACCAGAATATCAACTGCCCAAGCTGAAACTTCAGTCGCGCCCCGCATCGCTACCTGAACTTTGTATGGGTCGCTCGACAAATGAACCCGTGCTGACCGTGAATCATAAAGCCGGTCATCGAGATAATGAACAACAGCTTCCTCACAAGCGGCCGGTGAAAGACCGAATTGATCGTCGCCAGCGATAACGCCGGTTGGTGCGGTGAAAGCCATCATGGTAATGGCCAATGCCCCGAAAAGTTTTCTCATGGGAAATTTCCCTTTTCTTATTGTTGTCTGTGCAATCAAGATCTGTCGTAAAACTGACACATTGTCATAAAACAGTCAAATATTTTGTGCACTTCGTGCGCATTTTTTTGGCCGCATTTGTTGTCCGGACCAAACGCCAACCATCAGGTCATTTTTTTGTGCAATGTAATCAATGGGTTATGAGATCTGTGGAAAATCCCCGGCGTCACCGCCCAAACCAAGACATCTTCCATTTGTGACGTTTTGTGACTTGCGTACAGGGTGCGCCCGGAGAAATGCACTGGGTGCGCCGGGTCAAATTCGAATCATTTGCCCTTGATGATTCGCCGACATCGAGTTCTTAACAAAATATTTATGACAGGTCGTCGGTGCAGAAATTCCCCTATCCCAAAATTTCGTTTTTGATTGAAAGACCTAGGCGACGTCGCGCGTACATGGTGCGCATGCGGATAAAATTTCATCGTCGCTAATTTCACAAAACTGAAATAGACCCGTCATTCGCCTGACAAACATGACTGATACCGCCCGCGCAGCGACGTCGAGTAGGACGCTTCGCTTTTCAAATCAGCTTCAATGTTAATTGGGTGGGCAACTAAAAATGACGGTTCTTTCAAAGATCAAAGCGGCCGCATTCGCGACCGTAGCTCTCGGTGCGCTTTCTGCTTGTACAGATGCAGATATCACGTCGCCAGGTGAAGGCGCATTTAACGGATCGACCGGCGGTGGTACTGGCGGCGGCACTGGTGGAGCTGGAGGGGCTATCGATTTGACCCCCGCTTCTGGATGCCCTGCAGGTACGTCGGCGCAAAATGTACCGGGATCCAATGTCCTGGGTTGCCAGGTGAGCGTCAACGCAAGTGGCGCGATCACCCAAGACCTTCACCTAATCACGAGCAGCCCGGCGGTTTATTGGTTTGACCAGCCAACATTTGTTGGTACCGACGATGGCACAACACCAGGTGCCCTTGGTGGTACAACGGTTGACTTAACGATCGATCCAGGCGCGATCTTGGTTTTCGTCAATCCTACAGATTTCTTGACCGTAAATCGTGGTTCTCGCATCCTCGCCAACGGTACAGCGGCAGAGCCAATCGTCTTCACCTCCGACGAAGATTTGGTCGACAACAATCTCGCCGATGACAGCCAAGGCTCAGCTCGGGGACAATGGGGCGGCCTAATCATCAACGGTCGCGCGCCGATCAATTCATGTGCTGACCCATCCATGCCAGCAACATGTGAAACCTCGGGTGAAGGCGGCACTGGCAACTATGGTGGACCAGATGCCAATGATGACTCGGGCAATCTGAACTATGTTCGCGTGCAATATGCCGGTTTTGAAATCACCACCGATAACGAGCTAAACGGTATTGCCTTCCAAGGCGTCGGTGACACGACAGAAGTTGACTATGTTCAAGTTCACAACAATGACGATGACGGTGTCGAGTTTTTCGGCGGAACAGTAGACGTTAAGCACCTTGTCATTACCGGTGTAGATGATGACGGTCTTGACTGGGTTGCTGGTTGGGATGGTTCAGCGCAGGACGTTCTTATTATCGGATCTGGCGTTGGCGACAACGGCTTCGAAGGTGACTCGAACTCATCAAATAACGACATTCAACCACGATCCAATCCATTGATCTCAAACTTCACATTGATCGGGGATCCAGCAGAAGACCTCGGCATGCAGATTCGTGTCGGTACTGGTGGTCTATTCCTCAATGGGATCGTCACAGGTTGGGCTGATGGCTGTCTAGACATTGATGACGCCGCGACACATGCTCTGATCCAAGACGGTGCTGACGTACTGGCAAATGGCGTTAATGACGAAGACTTGCAGATCAGCTCTGTTTATTTCTCATGTGCCACAGCATTTGACGATACGGGTACAGACCCAGGTGATATCACAACGGCATTCTCTGGTATCTTCACTGGTGCCAGCACATTGTCTGGACCACTTCCAGGTGCAAATGAAGATGCGGTCACCGCGCTTGATCCTTCGACCTTTGACACTTTCTTTGACGCTGAATCTTTCGTCGGTGCCTTTGAACCAGGCTTAACGCCAACGGAGACTTGGGCATTTGGCTGGACCGTTCCTGGTTCCGTCTTCCCATCGCAAGGCTGCCCAACAGGCACCACGGATATTACCGCAACTTCGTCCGTAACACCGCCAAGTGGTGGTAATATTTGTGAGTTGTCAGGCACCCTCACCAGTGATGTCACTTTGACAATCGGCAATCACTATTCACTTGGTGGAGCCGTTTTTGTCGGCCAAGATGTGGGTCCAGACTCTTCTAATCCAAACCCAGTCGCTTCTGCTAACCTTACGATCCAAGCGGGCGTCACAGTATTTGGTGCAAACCCAACAGACTTCTTGGTTGTTAATCGCGGTTCGCAAATCCTGGCGACGGGCACCGAGGCGGCACCTATCGTGTTCACCTCAGATGATGACTTGTTGGGATCCAATGTTGGTGACGAACGCGGTCAGTGGGGTGGCCTCATTCTGAACGGACGCGCACCAATCAACTCATGTGCTGATCCAACTATGCCTGCATCTTGTGAGACTTCAGGTGAAGGCGGCACGGGCAGCTATGGTGGCGATCTGGCTACGGACAGCTCAGGCATTTTGAATTATGTCCGCGTTCAGCATGCAGGGTTTGAAATCACCACTGACAACGAACTCAACGGTATCGCGTTCCAAGGCGTCGGTAACGGCACCAATGTGGACTACATCCAAGTCCACGCTAATGATGATGACGGTATCGAGTTCTTCGGCGGTACGGTCGATGCGAGCCATGTGGTTATCACCGGCGTCGACGATGACGCGATTGATTGGGTATCAGGCTGGAATGGTACCATCCAATACGCTCTGATCGTTGGATCCGGCGTTGGCGATAATGGTTTTGAGGGCGATTCAAACTCCTCGAATAACAACATTCTACCACGCTCCAACCCAATCATCGCTAACTGGACTGCCGTCGGTGGCGCGAGCGAAGATCTCGGTATGCAGATCCGCGTTGGTACAGCTGGCCTGTTCGTGAACGGTGTCGTCACCGGATGGGAAGATGGATGTCTTGATGTCGATGACGCAGCGACAGCGGCGCTCATTCAAGCAGCACCAGCAGATGTAGCGTCTGATGGGGTCAATGATGAGGACCTTCAGATTGATGCAACCTACTTTAGCTGCGCAACAGCCATCGATGACATCACCAATGGTGAATCCCTTGGCTCATTCGGCGGTATCACCACCGGTGTAAGCTCACTCGTCACTGGTGGCGGGTCATCTACAGCAATCCTCAATGGCGGCAATGAAAATGGCGTCACACCAGTCGACCCAACAGCGCTCGATTCTAGCCTGACCGCGGTGACACAAATTGGTGCTGTCGGCACACCAGGTGACAATTGGTTCGAAGGTTGGACCAAGTCGGGCAGCTTCTAAGGCAGTAAATTAACGTGGGTGGTACGAGGATATCCCTTCCCTCGCACCACCCACATCTTTGTAGTTTTTAAATGCAATTCACTGGCTCAAATGATTGGGCCTCAGGGTGGGCAAAAATGCGACTTCGTAAATCAAAATTTCTCTGCGCATTGTTAATGTGCACAACGCTAACAACATTCGCGCCATCAAAAGCGCAAGAACTCGACATTGCGATTTCAGAAGATGTGATCGTCGTTCAAGGTTCCAGAATCCCAGATGAAAAACGGGCGACATCTGAAATCTCTAATTTGCTATCGCAGGAAAAGCTCGAACGTTCTGGTGATAGCGACATTGCAGAAGCCCTAAGACGGGTTACTGGTCTTTCACTGTCGCAAGGAAAATTTATCGTTGTTCGTGGATTGAACGAGCGATATTCAAACCTCACCTTAAACGGGTCACCCCTACCGTCACCAGAGCCATTGCGACGGGTCGCACCACTTGACCTCTTCCCGACCTCAATTGTCGGAAGTGCGCTCGTTCAAAAAACGTTCTCTCCGCAATATTCTGGTGAGTTTGGTGGTGGTCTGATCGAACTGCGCTCAAAGTCATTGCCCGATGAAGGCTTCTTGGAATTCGGTCTCAGCACGAGCGTGAATACTGAAACGACAGCGCGTGACGGCCTTACATTTGATGGTGGCGACTGGGACTGGGCCGGCTTTGACGATGGCACACGCGACATCCCGGCAGCATTACAAACAGCGATTAGCGCCAACCCGGGCGTTGCCATACGCGCGGAAAGCGGCATCGCCGAATCAACACTTCGCGACATTGGTGCTTCCCTCATCAATTCCGAATTACGGGTCGTTCAAGAGATCTCAACACCCGTCAATCACGGCTTTAACCTTGCCGGCGGTACGCGCTTTGACATGGATAGTGGCATGTCAATCGGTTTGATTATGAACGCGGGATTCTCACGTGACTTTCAACACAAAGAAGGCCGCCAAGGTGATGCGGCAATCGGTGTTGGTGGTGGCGTTGAAGTCCGAAACGAAGAGTATGCCTTTGAAAGTTTAACTGAATCCGTAACCAGCAATGCGCTCATCGGGACTGGCATTGAGTTTGACGGAAATCATTCAGTTGAACTGCTCGCTATGGCATTGCGCAAAACGACCAAAGAGGCGCGCGAGCGCCGCGGGACCGAGGAGCTTTCCTTTGGTGGATTTGACGAGATTCTAATTTCCAATCTGGAATTTTTCGAAAATCAGGTTTGGACAACACAGATCAATAGTGAACACATTTTCCCGAATTTGAGCGATCTATCGGTCAATCTACGCGGTGCCTATTCACAGGCCCGTCGCGACGCACCTTACGAAACTGAATATACATATGTACGTGAAGATGCATCTCTACCGTTCCGGTCTGCGATTGGCCTCGGTGCCGGTTCCTCGTCGAGCGGATTTGATCTTCGCTTCTCTGAGGTGGAAGATTCAAGCCTGTCATTTGGTGGTGACATCGTGTTGCCCCTATTCTTTGACTCGATAGACATCGAACTAAAGGCGGGTGGTGCCTATAACGAAACAGAGCGTGATTACACATTGCGCCAATTTGGTTTCCGTAATGACACGGGACTATCCGATAATGATCCGTTATTCGGGCAGCGCATCGACTTCCTACTCGCTGATCGTAATATCGGTGAAACCGGTGCTTTCGAATTTATCCAAGTCCCCGATATTCTGCAGCCTGGTGCCTATAATGGACAGCTTGAAGTCCTTGCAGGCTATGCAGGTGCCGACTTCCAACTCGGCCCTTATGTTCGTGCGGCACTTGGTGTGCGCTATGAGACTTCAGACCAGGTGGTAGATAACTTTGCGATCGCTGGCTTCAGCCCTGTACCAAATGCCGGGCCTGAAACGATGATTTCTGACGATAAATTCTTACCGGCAGTAACACTGACCTGGAACCCATTCGGCAATGTTCAATTGCGTGGTGCGTTTTCACAAACTTTGACACGCCCTCAGTTCCAGGAACTTGGTGCTGCGATCTTCACCGATACCGATCGCGATATTCAAGTCTTCGGTAACCCGTTCCTCGTCAATACAGAAACAACAAACTATGATGCGCGCGTTGAATACTATTTCGGACGCGGTCAGTTCGTCACGATTGGTGGTTTCTACAAAGACTTGACCAACCCTATCGAAGAAAGCTTGCTGCAAACTGGTGACGATATTCTAACGACTTATATCAACGCACCATCTGCACAACTTTACGGGTTTGAAGCCGAATATGAACAACGCCTTGAGATGTCGCGTATCCTCAAAGGCCCGTTGGAATATTTCGCGGAAACCAAAGATTTTATCATCGGTGCTAACTACACATATTCCCAGTCCTCAGTGGGTACCGATGGTGAAGTGACGGTTCCAGTATTTGCCGGTGCAAATGTGACGGCTAATACCGGGAATGCAGCAAACTTCTTTGTTGATGGCCGCTCTCTTCAGGGTCAGTCCGATCACCTGGTGAACTTTCAAATTGGTTATGAGGACTATGAAGCGGAATCGCGCGCAACCATTCTTGTGAACTGGACAAGCAAGCGCATTCGACAAGTTGGTCTGATTCAGGGGGCACCAGTGCCTAACGTCGTAGAGAAGTTGCCATTCACGTTGGATTTCGTTTATGGCCGCAAAGTTGACCTCGGCGGTGTCGGATTTGAGCTTCAAGCGAAGTTGTCAAATATCCTTGGCGAAGACTACCAAGCCACGGCCGATGGCGTGGACGGATCGTCAGTACCAATCGATACTTATAAGCTCGGTACGACTGTATCCATCGGCATTAAAAAGAGATTGTAACAGTAGCGTTACGGCGGGCCTTGTTGCGTATTTCAAGGCTCGCCGCCCTTCCGGTGCTCGCATTAATTTGTTGGCGACAAATTCTGTGATATGGGCACCAAGTGAGTATTCAAGTGAAATCTTCGCCAAAGCCGCGACGCCGAAAAAGGAACTTGGGTCATCTGTCGATTGGCCTGTTTGCTTTTTGCGCAACCTTATTGGCCGTCGCACCCGCCTCTCTTCTTATTCCTGCAATTAAGCACAATGCGCCTAACCTCTCCTTCAGCACCATTGAAGGCTCGGTTTGGTCGGCACAAATCAAACACCTGACCGTTGAGAATATCGGCTTTGGTAATGTTGCTATCCAATTTAGTTTTTCATCACTGCTGCACGGTGAAGTTGCCTATTTCATAACCGTCGATGATGAAGCGTTGGACAGTACGTTAATCGCGAAACGAACAATACCAGGAAATATAGTGTTGCAAACTGGCTCGCTTGAGATTGGCCCTTCTATCGTATCACGAATGGCGCTTCTTGGTGTTCGGCTTGATGGGACGATCAATATTTCGGATGCACAGATCGTTCTTAGAGACAATGAATGCAGGCAATCTACAGGATATGTCGAAACAAATATTCTCCGCGCACCCGCCGCACAGTTTGGAGTGTCTGCACCTGAGTTAACCGGCAATATTATTTGCAGAGACGGAAAGCTTGGTGTTGAACTGGCGGGCGGTGAGCAATCTTTTGGGAATGTATCAATTGATCTATTCTCACACACCCCCCAACACATGGTTCTCAAAGCAGTATTGTCGCTAAATGATAAGACATTAGAGGATGCGTTGAAGCTTTCCGGTTTTGAAGAAAATGGGAATGCTATTCAAATTGAACAAATTGTTGGTTTGTAGACTATCTTCGAGCAACAGACACGACTAACTGAGTTTTATTGCCCTGAGAATGATGCGTTGAGTGCCTCGGCGAACTGAAACGTTCAACCCCTCCTACAATCTGGGGCGAATTCCGGAAGATAACGACGATTCACGAGAATCGTTGGGTTTTCAATCAATTTACAAAACTGAAAGCTAAACAATAAAATCTTAAGACGTCGGAAATGGCTCCAGTTTTTGATTGCTCCCTGTCTCTTCCATTCTTTCGAAACTGACCGCTCATCAGTTGACCGGCACGGTGATCCCATTGACTTCACATTCTATTTAATGGCTATCCAAATAGCTTGGGTACCGGTTTTGGGTCACCGTGAGTTTAAAAATTTTGGTATGGTATAAGAAAAACATTCTTGGAAAATCGAACTTAAACAATTTCACTAATGATACACCGACAATTTTTATAACACAAAAGTCTTTAACGCCCCTACCTGTAATCAAAAACAAAAAGTGCTAAATTATTCCCGCATTGTCAGTCAGATTAGAGGAATTGATCAAATGACCCTAAAAGAAAATGGAATTGCTTTTGTTCTTATGGCGTTATTGACCACCGTTGGATGCGCTTCACATTCAACTCCAACGCGAACAATATCTAATGTTTTTGAATTCGATCAGAGCCATACCGCTGCTCCTTTTGGGGACCGAGTTTCAGAAAACATTTTTAATTATTCGCGGGTGTCACCCAACATTGGAATTGCTGGTATATTAAATGAAGCCGGCGTTAGGGAAGCACAAGAACTCGGTTTTGCTTTGATCATAGACTTGCGACAACCAACAGAAGATGGCGTTGACATGGAAAAGCGTGTCACGACTGAATTGGACCTACCCTACCGAAACATTCCGTTTAGTAGAGACGAAACAGTTTGGGATGATGTTGATGAGATAGCATCTTTACTAAAAGACAAAGCCAACTATCCTGTTCTCATTCACTGTGGGTCAGCAAATCGTGCTGGCGCCTTCTGGGCACTTTATCGCGCTAAAGACAAAGTCGAGCCTATAATTGCGATAGAGGAAGGTCGCGCGGTAGGTTTGACGTCTCGTGAAAAACAAGTTCGCAATCTCTTGGGTCTGCCAACATCGGATAACGAAGATTAGACCGATGATAGCGTCGCATGTTCAGGGGCAGAAATTTACAGCTAGCATCAAAGTGGATTCGCTTATGTGACCGTAGAGGCTTGGCATGAGCATTGCAAAACCGTGATTGCTTTTGCTACCTTCTTTAGCCGATCAAACGGCCCTCGTCGGCCAAATTTGCAAAAACTTTTTCTTCACTCACTAATTTTTCTCTGTGCAATGCGCGATCCGTTTTCAATTGTCGGTCCAGGGTACAATACCAACGCTTCTCCAGCGGAAAGACCATTTCCAATTGAGGCCTGAACACCATTATTGCGGATGACCTCTACGGTTCTTAACTTTGCTCGATTACTATCTACGACAAATACTGCCCAGTCGTCTCCGTCGCGAAAAAGTGCAGCGGAGGGAACCGTGAGTGCGTTATCGTCCTCCCAAATGACAATGCGCGCCTCAACCCGAAAGCCATGACCGAGACCTTCTCGTACGTCTATTGGGTCTGTAAACTGGATAACCGTATTCACGCGTTGTTCCTCTACGCCAAGGGCGGAGAATTTAGTAAATCCCCAGGGCTCCACACGTTCTACAATCCCTTCTAACGCTCCCTCACCACCCCAATTATCAATCAAAACACGCTGTCCGGGTTTAACTTGTACCGCATCCGTGGACAGTAATTCAGAAACGATTTCGAGATCATTTGATACATTGCCAATCTCGAGGATTGGAACACCAGTTTGCAGCGTCAATTCACTCCGTTGAATAACCCTTAGAATTTGCCCCGATATCGGTGCCATTAATGGGATGGCATTCAAGAAATCACCCTCTATATCCCCCTCAGGCATTCGCCCAAGTGGTGGCAGTTCAGAAAAGCTGATAAGTTCTGCACGCGCACGAGCAAGCTCCGCTTCGCGCATAGATATTGCTGACCTAGCAGTTTCAACCGCCGCATTGGCCGCACGCACCTCGCGACGGGCTTGATCAACGCGCTCTTGGGTCGCCGCCAAAGGCGCTAATTCCTGATATCGTTCGAATTGAGATTGGGCGAGTTCTTGATCGGCCAAGGATGCATTCAACTCAGACCGTGCTAGGCGCAGCATCGCCTGAGCAGCATCAACGGACGCTTCAGCCTGCTCGCGCGAGCGCGCATCCAGTGACGATGATGGTGTCGGCAAAAGATTTGCAATTATTGTTTCACCACCGATCACATTGTCACCCGGCTCCACATCTACACGCATCAGTCGACCTGCTATGGGCGCAGATACCACATAAGCATCATGAACCCGTGTTTTGGCCTCTTCATCGATGGTAACCACCATCGTCGCGGTTTCTGCAGTTCCAATATCAACCATTATTGGCTGAGGCCAAAAAGCGTAAACCAGCCCGACCAAAACTATCGCGCCAGCGCCAATGAGCATTTGATTGCGGGAATTTTTCTTTGCCATGATTATTCTCTGGTTTTTAGGGACGCGACAAGATCGAGTTTTGCAACATCACGATTAACGATCCATCCGGAGATTGCGGCAGCAGCGACGACGGCCGCTACCGCCATGCCATAACTCGATGGCGCATGGAAAGCAGGTATATGATAAAGATCTGTGCTAAACCCATTCAAAATTGCAAGCGATAGATAATGGCCCAACAATAAACCAACCGGTAGAGCCAGTGATGTTATAAGCCCCAATTCCCCCAACAGGACGAACGCAGCTTCGGCCTTGGTAAACCCAATTACGCGAAGGCTTGCAATATCACGTTCGCGTTCAGCGAAGGCGATCCGCGCACTGTTGTAAACAATGCCAAAAGTGATAATGCCCGCGATCGCAGCCATTACAAAACGCATTCCTCCAGCACCTTGATCCATCAACACTTGAAACGCCTCTCTGGCTTGCGCTTTCAGACTAACCCCAGCAACGGCCGGCATGTTCTTGATTGCGAGATAGACGGTATTACTCTTTGCACTATCAATACGCAGATAGGCCCCTGAAACCCGACCTGGCTCTTTCAGCGTGCGATTTAGTGCAGATAGCTCCAAATATGCGGGCGAGCCAAGCAGGTTTTGGGTAACACCGACCACTGGTAACTCCAGTAACGGGCGGCGCCCCTCACGCACTTCAACAACTATGGTGTCGCCAGGAGAAATTCTGAGTTTATCCGCTAGAGACTGCGCAAGGGTAATACCGTCATCCCGAATTAAAATCGGTACATTGCCCGCGGCGACCGCTCTATTGAGACGCGGTTTTGATACCTGACCACTGATGGCTCCACGATGATACTGTCGATCATGACGCAAAACCACCGACACAAACCGAAAGGGCTCGACTTCAATAACGCCGTCAACATTTTGCAAATTGTATATTGTCTTGTCTGATAAAGGCTCGACGAATGACACTGTAACGTCGCTACGGTCGAGGACCGTAAAATTTATGTTCATCATCTCGTCGAAACTGGCCAACACCGTCAGCATTGCAACAGAAAGCGCCATGCCGGTACCAATGCCGGTTATAGCTGCTGCAGCTCGACCGGGCTGACGTATAAAACGGCGGATCACCATCCGGCTAGGCTGATCCAACAATCGTTTTGTAAGTTCGCCAAAACGCGCCGCATGACTATAGTCGGCTGGTGCTGGCGGGCGCATAGCAACTGCTGGGGTCAACGCAAAAACTTTCCTCAATACAACCATTCCGCCTAGCGATGCTGTCACGACGCTTACAAAAAAGCCCGTCAGAAAAGCTTTTGGCTCCACCTCAAAAATCAGAAATGGAAACTTGAAATAGTTTAAATAGAGCTCGACCATCGCACGCCCACTCAAAATGCCAAAAATGCATCCAAGAATTGCGCCACCGATCGCAATGGCCATAATGAACTTGAAATAGTGGGCACCCACTTCAAGGTTTGAATAACCGAACGCTTTTAATAACCCAATCTGTTCACGTTCGGATTGCACCATCCGTGAGATGACAATGTACAGAAGAAACGCTGCCACAGCGAGGAACACTGGCGGCACGCCCCGTGATGAAACACGCAACCCCGAAATTTCCTCTGTAACAAAGCGGTTTGATACTTGATCCTCGAGACCATATGCACCCAAGCCACCATATTGATCGAGCGCCCGATCAACTAAATCTAACACCGCTTCGAAATCGGCATTTCTGCCGAGCCCAATCAACACTTCATTGAAAGCGCCCTCCATGTCGAAGGCGGCCCCGAGTGCCTCACGGCTCATCCAAAATACTGCAAAATTTGCATCATTTGGTGCGAACTCGCCGGGAGCAACAGCGTAAAGGAACTCCGGTGATTGAACGAGCCCAACAATCTCAAATGTCCGGCGTGCACCATTCATCGTTGCGGAAAGGCTATCACCTGGCCCAAGCCCGCGTGCGTGCGCGAAACCATCGAGTAACAAGATTTCATCTTTTCGCCTCGGGTCCAAACGCCTGCCTTGAGTTAGATGAACATCGTTTATGCGTGGTGCACTGAAGTCAGGAAGCGACACTGCCTGGGCACGGATAGGTACCGGTTCTCCATCTAGATCAATCAACGCACCGCCAAAAATGCGCCCTTCAACTGCACCCACACCATCGATCTCGGCGACCTTCCTAAGAACATGATCCGGCGCGCGCTTTACTGGCGCAAAAACATCAGCCAGGCGGTACCGCTCGTAATAAGCCGCCCGGGTTTCATCTAAAGAGTTGACGAGGCCGTCCATCATTACGAGCATCAAAACGCCGAGTGCAATAACAACGGCAATGGCAACCGCTTGCCCTTTCATGTGCCATAAATCGCGACCAAGCTTTTTATCGAGCGGGCTCACCATTCGATTTCCTCAGGGTCGAGCTTTGTATCGTTAAGTGAAACTTCTCGTATCTTGCCATCAGCAAAATTAAGCACACGGTCTGCCATGGCTGCCGTTGCAGCCGCGTGTGTGATAATAAGCACTGTCGCACCAAGGCGTTCATTTACATCTTTTAAAACACGCAAGACGGCACGCCCAGTTTTACTGTCGAGCGCACCCGTCGGTTCATCACAAAAAAGAACTTCTGGTTGCTTTGCAATGGCACGAGCGATGGCAACACGTTGCTGCTCTCCACCAGACAGCTGTGCGGGAAAGTGGTTTGCACGGTCCTTCAGACCAACCAGTGCAAGTGCTTCATCCGCATCCATTGGGTTGTCAGCAATCTCAGTTACGAGCTCTACATTTTCACGTGCCGTTAAACTCGGCATCAAGTTATAAAACTGAAACACAAACCCAACATGATGGCGCCGAAAACGGGTAAGCGCTGCATCGTCCATGGCTGTCAGCTCATCATTCATGAACCACACAGAACCTGCTGTCGCCCGGTCGAGCCCACCCATGATATTGAGCATTGTCGATTTGCCACTGCCTGATGGCCCTAATACGACGACGAGCTCACCGATTGGCACTTCAAGGTCTACGCCGCGGAGAGCATGAACTGCGGCATCGCCAATTCCATAAACTTTGGTTACGCCTTCACTACGGAAAGCGATTGAATGTGCAGCAGCTCTATCTGACTTTGGCACCTAGACTCCATGCTAAGGTGAAGATCGTTCAAATTTACCCTGATTATGACAATGTGGGAACGTCCGTATTTGCCGCACGTCGAATCTCGCTTGCTACAAGCTAAA
This sequence comes from Hyphococcus sp., assembly GCA_021776315.1. Taxonomy (GTDB): domain Bacteria; phylum Pseudomonadota; class Alphaproteobacteria; order Caulobacterales; family Parvularculaceae; genus Hyphococcus. The sequence continues at coordinate 15,657 of JAJFGD010000179.1, forward strand.
TCGCCATAAGCAAAAGCTGGTGCAGACCGCCTTTCAAAAGGATTTTCTCGGTTTGCCCTCTTTAAGCCATTAACTGCAACGACTGAAACTCTCTAATTGTCGGTATGTCAAAAAGCGACCATTCTTTTAAAAACCTACAGTTCTCTAATCAGTGGGGTTAGTTTTTTTTGCCTGGAATTTGTTCACATTTTCACAGAAAGCAATTTCGATTGGGTAACGGTTTTGGGTTACTAACTTTGCCAGCATTCTTTCGAAATGTTGGAGCTGACGGTTACCAATTAGAGCCGTCAGCAAATTGAGAATACAACAATTAAGCGACTATGAAATGACCGTTTCTGAGCTAATCGAAGCACTCAAAGAATTTCCACCCGAAACGGCGGTTATGGTAACTGAGGAATATATGGGGCCGGTTTTTGCGGAGAGTATTTATTGGAATAAAGACACAAGATCAAACGGGAAAAGCGTCGGACGAAAAAGTGATGTTGATACGATTGTCATATCCCCTTTTTGGGAACAATAGAGGACCGGAAAATTCTTGTAACTCACCACTTCTCGAATCGCAGGCAAATTTTTTTAGCTACTGCAATGCAATATTTTTCTCCGTGTAAGTGGGGCAAACAGTCCGTCACTGCTGTAACTGCAAAAGGCGCAAAATGTGCAGTTACGGATTTTTTAAGAAAACGCTGCAAGTTATTGTTTTTATGGTGAGCCCTGATGGGTTCGAACCATCGACCTACTGATTAAAAGTCGGTTTACGGATGTTTCTAGCTGTCTCTACACGTCTCAAGTTATTGATTTTGTTAACTCGACTGTCTCTCTTTGTCCACTGAAATCGCTGTGAAGCGCACACCTAAGTAACCCAAATGTAACCCAAAAACGCCCTGCCCGACCTCCTGATTATGCGACGACTTACCATCGTTTTAATTCTACGGACGCATTGAAACTCTACAAATCTGTTGGGAAACATTGTGGGTCACCGGGCAATCGATTTCCCAGAGAGTTTCGCGGTCAATCCAAAACACTATTTTTGAATGACCGCAACGGCAGCTTTTCGCCAAAAACAGACTTTAGGCTAATTTTTTGCAATTGCGAACGCTATCGGAGGACTTTTACAAGACGCGGGCATTCGATATTACTGCAAAATTGATAAGCTCTGAGCGCTGTCAGGGCATCGGTTTACCCGGTCAATTTTGGCATTCATTACTGCAGTCGACAAAGTGATAGAGACTGATGTTCGTCCCATTTCTTGGGTTTTTATGTTTAGGAACCCGTCATGCAATTTCACAATCAAGTTCGCCACTGAAAGACCAAGCCCGGCCCCCTCATGTGTCCTTATTCGACTATCATCTGCTTGGCGGAATGGCTCTAAAAAATCCCCCACATGGCGCTCATCAAATCCCGGCCCTTCGTCGATGATCGTTAATGTTACCTCTTGAGGGTTTGTATTTGAAGAAATGACCTCAACGTTACCGGTCGTGAATTTCAATGCATTGTCCAAAATTTTCGAAACCGCACGGCACAGAAAGTTGTAATTGCATTGAATGAAATCGTTCTCGGTTTCATCGAAATATTCGAGTCGTTTAACTGCGTAATTATTCTGTGCAAATACTTGCTGTTGTGCGGCTTTAAAAATCTCCGAAATGCGATAGGAATCGTTTTTCACGTCCCACTTTTCCGCCTCCGTATCAGAAAGGAGCAATATGTCTTCAACCATTCGCAGTAATTTTGCACCTTGTTCATTTATTTGACGTGCAAATGAAACGTAATCATCTCGTCCAATTGGGCCCAACTTTTCCCCTTCGATAATATCAGAAAACCCAATCACTGAATTAAGGGGCGTGCGAAGTTCATGGCTCATGACCGAAATGAATTTAGACTTGGCGCTATTCGCGAGCTCGATTTCGGCATAGGCGCTCGTCAATTCTGCGTTGGCTTTCTCTAAGGTTCGCTTGGCATAAATTTTTTCACGCAAAATCCATATCGTGCCAATCAAAAGAAGAAGAAACGAACACGTTACAATGATCGCGCCATTTCTAATGTTGCGCGCTCGCGCAACTTCGAGCAAAGCAATCTTGGCTTCTTTTTTCGAAAGTTCCAGTTCAATATTCTTCTCTAGCAGTTCCTCATGGGCTGCGAAAAGCGATGCGGAACGATTCATAGATGAATATGAAACATCAGTTAAATGTTTGACATGCTCGTCTAGATAGGCATATGCACGATCAATACGCCCTACTTCAAAATCGATCTGCGACAAGAGCAAATGCAGGTCACTGATACGCTCCTTATACCCTACGTCGCGCGCGAAAGGCAGCGCTAACAAGGCATATTCTCTCGCGGCCTTAAGCCTGCCTCGATGTTTTTCAATTCGTGACAATGTTAAATATATGCCGGTCAGCAATTCTTTTGAGCCAATAACTTGAGCGTATTGCAAAGCGGCGAGAACAAAAGGTTCTGCTTCATCGAAGCGTTCCAATCGAACAAGCGCATGGCCTATGTTTTGATTTACGAATGCCGTGACCCGGGGGTTTTCAATTTCAGCACTTAGCGTTTCGGCCTCTTTCAGCAATTGCAGCGCTTCTGCTGCTTCATTCCCAATCAACAAAGAGAAAGCGTAGTTGTTCAATGCACGGATGATCGAATAATTGTTTTCCGACAGGCGTGCCTGTGAAAGAGCCGCCTTATAATGAATTCGGCTTTTTTCATGCTGGCCAACATCAAAATATATTTCGGCAAGAATGGCGAGCGAATCTGCCTGACCTTTTTGGTCGTTTTGCTGTTTGCGAATGGACAAAGCTTCTTGTTGCAGGTCATAGGCGTGACGCGTGTCATTTGACCGCGTCATGGCCAATGAAATGGCTTCGAGAATGTTGGCGCGTAAAACTGGATTGCCCTCTCCTATTTGGGCAAGGCCAAACCTTCCTGATTTTATGGATTTAGCGTACTCACTTTTGTGGGAATGGGCTCGCGCCTTTATCCAATAGGCATGTGCGAGAGTTGTGGGTTCGACTTTTGCTTCGCGCGTTAGGATGGGCGTTATCAATTCCAGGGCTTTGTTGGGAGCACTATCAACAATAGACTCGGCTTGTTCAACGATTTTTAGATCAAGATCTAAAACAGAAGATTGTGCCTTTGCGCTGATGGTTACGAGTTGCAAACAAAAACTCACCGTGCAAATAAATATTGTCTTAAGAAGAGTAGTCGAGCGATTAATCATTACACGCCGCACCTTTCTTGGTTAAAATTAGCAGTGAATGGTTAAAGGCATTGTTAAGAAGCGACGATTATAACCGGCCGATACGGGCTAATTATAATTGAATTGGTCCCAGTACTGAGGCTTAGCGTCATCGTAAGCAAATAGGCCATTTTTCAATATACTGCCGCTACCCCTGTCGCGACTACACACTTTTTCTGCGCGCCCTATTCATCGATTGCCTCAATCTCGCGAGATTGGTTTATTCATTTTGGTTATTGATAGTTTGGAGCTTTAGCGCCAGAATCATCCGACTGGAAAGGCAAATCCATGAACGTCGAAAACAATCGCTTCATCATGCATCAACGCTAGCTTTAAGTATTGTGCTTGCAATGGCGGCAATGGGCCAATAACAGACAATTAGTTCTAATTTTCTACGTTTGCGAACGTCAACGACCAAATGGTAACATCCGCCAGATCAATCCATTTTTTTTAATGAACTGGTGATAGATTGCCGCCGCTATATGCACAACCACAAGAGCGGTCAGAATATCTGCAGTTAAGCCATGTAAAGAATTCACGAAACTGGCGGCAGCGGTGTTGTCCTGAAGCAAGGATGAAATTTCCAACCAGCCAAATATCCTCACTGGATAGGAAACGAGGCCAGCCAGGATAAAACCAATCACCGGACCGATCAAAAAAATCGCATAGAAGGCGTAATGCACAAATTCGCTAGCTTTCTTCTGCCAAGGTGCATCCGTTTCAATCGGTGCCGGTCTTGGTCGGTTTCTTCGCCAATAAAAGCGGAATAGACCAAGAATTAAAACGATGACCCCAAGCCCCGAATGAAGTTGGATTTTTTGTTCCATCAATAAATCGGGTACTTCTTCATACTGACTGAAGAATATCAGGTAGACGAGAAGAACGGCCATGGTCCAATGAAGTAGCTGAGCGACTGTGTTATAGCGCTTAGGTGTCGTCCTGTTTTGTGCGTCCATTCCTACCTCCTCACACCATCACTAAATCGGTTGTACAACAATTTCACAATCGATACCGTCCTATCGCTTTGATTACGCTTAGTACTGGTAGTCATTTTTTGAGTGCCCTTGAAGTGCAGTTTGGGTCCAATTCTAGCATTGCCTGATATTGCTCAAGATAGACACCGCCTGTTAGGTCCGAAAGGAAATGGGTCCGCTTAAGCTTATCCATCACCGGCCCTTTGACCTCCGATAGGTGAAGGGTAACACCAGCGTCTTTCAATCTTGCATTTATAGCCTCAAGGCTGGCGAGGCCGCTTGCGTCTATTTTGTTAACCGCAGGACACATCAAGATAAGATGCTTTAGTCCCGGACGCGTGCTCAATGCATTATACACCGTATCTTCGAGAAAGCGCGCATTCACGAAATAGAGACTCTCATCAATCCTGACCGTCAAAACATGCTCGGATGTCACAACGTCATGACGTTTGACGTTTCGAAAATGATGCGTTCCTGGAACCTGTCCAACCACTGCGAAATGGGGCCGGCTCGTCTGATATAGATGCAAACTAATTGACAAAATGACGCCACTACTGATTCCCAATTCAACACCTGCTGTGAGCGTAATAAGGATAGTAGCGGCCATCGCCGCAAAATCGCCTTTTGAATAGCGCCAAACGATCGCTGGTTCGCGCAGATTAATCAAAGAAGTGACCGCGACAATGATGGTCGCTGCTAGAACGGCCTGCGGTAAAAAATAGAGGTAGGGTGTTAAAAATAATGCTGCGAGACCAATGCCAAGAGCGCAAAAAGCGCTTGCGGCAGGCGTCTCTGCCCCCGCATCGAAGTTTACAGCTGAGCGGGAAAAACCACCCGTGACGGGAAAACCACTTGATACGCCAGCTGCGAGGTTGGCTGCGCCCAGTCCAATAAGTTCCTGATCTGGATCAATTCGTTGCCGTCGTTTTGCAGCAAGCGTTTGCGCGACAGACACGGATTCAACAAATCCAATGATCGAGATCAGCGCTGCCGATCCGAGAAGGGCTATCCAAAGCTCCATATCAAAGCTCGGCAACGAGACAATTGGTAGACCGGTTT
>JAJFGD010000180.1 GCA_021776315.1 Hyphococcus sp.
TGATGAACCTCGTCATGAACGCCTCCGACGCGCTCGGCTATTTCAGGCGTGAACCAACCGCTTTCACTTGACCCAAACAGCGCAACCTGGTCGGCCTTGATGTCATTTCGCGAACGCAGCATTTCGACACTGGCGATCGCGTCGTTGATAAAATCAGCATATGTCGCTGTATCAAAATCGCCACCTGAATTACCGGAGCCACGCTTGTCATAGGTATAAACCGCAATGCCATGCTTCAAAAATGCATTGGCGTGCGCGGTAACAAAAACCGGAATTCCAGACGCTGGTCCGGATCCGTGCAGGATAACAATCGCTGGGTGTGGGCCAGGCTCGGTTGGCGTGAACAGCGTTCCTTCAAACTGAACACCGTCGCTGCTGACAAATGCAATGGTTTCGGTTTCGCCATGGACGTTGATATAGGTCAACCAGCTGTAGCCAACCACAATCGCCGCTGCTGAAACGATGGCCAGCACCGCAAGTATGAGTGTTCGGATCATGTTTATCCCCTCCGTTAAGTCTCGTCCAAGCGACGCCAATTGCGTCGCGTATAGGCCGCGAAATGCGATCGTGGATCCGGATTTTGGCGGAAAATAACGGCGTGTCGTCTCAGAATTGATTGGTGAGACGCATTTTTCAGATGGTTTTTAGACTTTCCCGAAAGGCACGTGGCGTCATAGCCTTCTCGGCATTAAACACACGGTAAAATGTGGCCTTGCTATTAAAGCCCGCTGCAAAGGCAAGCTCCAAGGTCGTTTTTGTTTTGTTCTGCGGATCACGCGCAATGCGTTGAAATTCCTCCAGACGCAATCGATTTACGTAGTCGCTGAAACCGCCCTCGTCGAGATAGGTCACCGCCGCTTGCACCGCGGATACTGACAGCTCGGTACTACTCGCAAGCTGTTCAAGAGAAAAATCCGGTTCCTGATGCGGACGTTCCGCTTGAACATGCGCGCTGATGAAGTCGGCGTTCTTACGTACTTCCAAGGACGCTGGCGGCACATGTTGCGGCACAAAATCCAAAACTTTTCGGTTCGCTAACACGAAATAGGCAATGGAGAAGACGATCACAAAGACAGCGATGCCTGCATAGACATCGGAATCGCGCCAGATATCGACCCCAACAATAAAGAGAATGAAGATAAAATAACTGATTGCAAAAGCCACATAGACCAAAAGCAGCCAGCGATAAATCCATTGCAATAATGCTGCTTGGCGCGGTTTTGCAGTCTTTACTGCCCGACGCAAGGTCGCTTCCGAAGGCACTGCATATGCGGTAAAGTAAGCCAATTTCACAAACACCAAAGTGATAATCAGATTTCCAAACTGCGGATGAGAAACTCCAAGATTTCCGGCCTGATTTGTCACATGCATAAGACCGAGCGCTGCCAGGGCCAACAACATCGGCACAAAATGTAGCGCCGTTTGGCGGCTCACCCGCCAGCCGGGCACGGCGATGGCGCGAATGAAAATGAACAACAATGGCGCAAGGGCAAATTCCAGCGCGAGGGAGAGCGCAAATTCAACCGACGCGCCAGATGAATCCGCCAATTGCTCTATCAACGCAACCGCCAACAATAAAATAATTGCGGTCAGCGCTCGCGCCGCAATTTGATTACGGATTTTCAGTGTCAGCAATGATCCAGCGAGAAAAAGAGCTTGTACAATGCCAGCTGCATAGGTCCAAATGACAATATGATCCAACAAATCGTACTCCAGGTCTCAAACTGCAATTTCGCGCAATTAAAATACTAGATTACTCTAATTGGTTTATGAAAGCAGATTTCAAATATAAATTCTACGTTTGACTCTTGACCGATAGATGCATCGTAGTTGCAACAGCAATATCGCAATCATAGTTGCGACATTCATTTAAATCTGCCCTATTTCCAATGGTCGTTCCGAAATCGTCACGCAACTCCTCTCGGCAAAAGCCAGAAACAAGAAGCCACGCTTCGGATAGCGCGTGCAACGCACCCGATTGAGGCTTCATTATTTTTAAGCGCGGAGCACGCCACCTGTCGCCTTTTCAACCTGGGCAACAATGCGTTTTGAAATTGCTTCAATCTCATCATCGGTGAGTGTTTTGTCACGAGGCTGGATCAACACTTCGATCGCGACGGATTTTTTACCCTCAGGCACTCCTTTTCCCTGATAAATGTCAAACAGAGAAACATCAGCGATCATTTTCTTCTCAGCACCCTTAACGGCTTTTACTAACGCCTCACCCGCAACATCCTCCGAAACGACAAACGCAAAATCGCGCGAGAGCGGTAGCAGCTCAGATGCATTTAACGCCGGGCGTGTTTTTGTCGCTTTCTTTTTCCCGGAAGGAATATTGTCGAGAAAAATCTCAAAACCCATGACCGGTCCATCGACATCCATGGCCTTTAAAACACGCGGATGGATTTCGCCAAAATGGCCAAGCACATTCGGCCCAAGGCGTAAGACACCCGAACGTCCTGGATGGAACCATGCTGGTGCGTCCGACGTTGTCTGCAAACTTTGCATTGGTGTTCCTGCAGCCGCTAAGGCAACCATGGCATCAGCTTTAGCCACAAATACATCAGCCGTGTTTTCGCCACCTTGCCAATGACGCGGCGGATGGGAAAGACGAACCCCCGTCGCCGCTGTCGCCTGCTCGGTCGGTTGGTCACCTTGATAAATCGGTGCCACTTCAAACAAGGCGAGATTGTCGCGGCCACGGTCTGCGTTTCGTTGAAGCGCAGCAATCAAATTTGGCAAGATCGATGGGCGCATCGCCGATAGATCAGACGCAATTGGATTGGCAAGGATCAATCCTTTTGCCTTTAGCCAATTTGGCCCATCACAAAATAAAGCAGCGTGTCTTTCATCCGTGAACGACCAGGTCACTGCCTCGCTTAACCCATGGGCCGCCAAAGCGCGCCGCGCGCGCATGCGTCTTTCTTGCGCCGCTGTCAGTTTTGACGGCTCAACAGCTCTATTTTGAGGCAAGGTCGCCGTAGGCAAATTATCAAAACCAACGATGCGCGTAATCTCTTCAACGAGATCGGCCTTACCACCCACATCAGGACGCCATGGCGGCACATCAACTTGCCATGGATCGGATTTTCGTACCGTAAATCCAAGCGCTGTTAAAATTTCCTCGCACCGTTCTGGTGAAACATTCATTCCCGTCAACCGATTAACCTCCGTTGGGGGGAAAAGAACCGTTTCTTCAAAAGTTGGGATCTCACCGGCAAGTTCAACTTCACTGGCGCTGCCGCCACAACAATCAAGCACAAGCTGCGTTGCCAATTCTAAGCCGGGCAATACAAAGTCCGGATCTACGCCCCGCTCAAAGCGATAGCGCGCATCCGATGCGATACCTGTTTTGCGTCCTGTTTTTGCTGTGCGAAGCGGATCAAAATAAGCGCACTCGATGAAGACGTTCTGAGTTTCTTCCGTACAACCTGTTACCTCGCCGCCCATGATGCCGCCAAATCCAAGCACGCCATTGTCATCAGCAATGACCGTCATGGTTTCATCGGCTTCATATTCTTTCCCGTCTAAAGCGAGATAGGTCTCACCTGTTTTGCCGAGCCGCGCATGGATTTCGCCTTTGAGTTTGTCCGCATCGTAAACATGTAAAGGTCGCGCACGGTCATATGACATATAGTTTGTAATATCGACGAGGGCATTGATGGGACGTAGTCCGATGGCGCGAAGTTTATCTTGCAGCCATTGCGGTGATGGACCGTTTTTTACGCCATTGATCAGACGCCCGGCAAATGCCGGGCACGCATTTTTCGTGTCATCATCAAAATGAAGACCGATCTTTTGCGCACATGCAAAGTCACCCTTGGTCGGGTTTGGCGTCGGTGTGATGAGCTTACCCAATCCTGCTGCCGCGAGATCGCGGGCAACCCCATTGACGCCATTTGTGTCGGGTCTGTTCGGGGTCACTTCAAAATCGATCACCGGGTCATTGGCCCCAAGCCAATCGGCAATCGGATCGCCCACTTTCGCGTCCGTTGGTGCTTCAAGAATACCGTCATGATCGTCGCCCATCTCCATCTCGCGGGCGGAACACATCATGCCAAAGCTTTCGACGCCGCGAATTTTGGCCTTCGACAAGGTAACGTCGATGCCCGGCACATAAGCCCCAACAGGCGCATAGGCGATCTTAATTCCGGCGCGTGCGTTTGGTGCGCCACAAACGATCTGCTTCTCGCCATCCTTTGTCGCGACTTTGCACACACGCAATTTATCTGCATCGGGATGCTTTTCCGCATGCAATACTTCACCGATGGTAAAGGCGACGAGACGCTCCTTAGGGTTTTCGACCTCCTCAACCTCTAGGCCGACCTCAACCATTGTTTCCACGATTTGTTCGAGGGACGCATCAGTTTCTAAATGCTCTTTGAGCCAACTCAGTGTGAATTTCATCGGCTTAGCCCCGTCGCTAGATTTGGTTGGTCGAGTGGGTCAAACCCGTAATGCTCTAACCAGCGCGCGTCAGCAGCGAAGAAATCGCGCAAATCCGGGATGCCATATTTCAACATGGCGAGGCGGTCGACCCCCATCCCAAAAGCAAAGCCCTGATATTCATCGGGATCAAGTCCGCAATGTTTCAAGACATTGGCATGCACCATGCCGCAACCGAGGATCTCCATCCACTTCTCACCTTCGCCCATGCGAATTTCGTTGCCGACACGTTCATAACCGATATCCATTTCCGCAGAAGGTTCCGTAAACGGAAAAAAGTGTGGACGGAAGCGCGTCTTAACATTGTCCACTTCAAAAAACGCTTTTGCAAAAGCCTCAAGCGTTCCTTTGAGGTGTCCCATATGGGTTTGCTTATCAATCACCAAACCTTCAACCTGATGGAACATCGGGGTGTGGGTCTGGTCCGAGTCACAGCGAAAGGTCCGGCCAGGAATGATAATCCGAATTGGCGGCTTTTGCGTCATCATGGTTCGAATTTGCACCGGGCTTGTATGGGTGCGCAACAACATGCGACTGTCGTCTTCTTTCGGTTCAAAGAAAAACGTATCGTGCATTTCGCGGGCTGGGTGATCAGCTGGAAAATTCAATGCCGTGAAATTGTGAAAGTCGTCTTCTATGTCCGGTCCCTCGGCGACATCAAATCCCATCGCAGAAAAGATCGCGATCATTTCCTCAAACACTTGAGAGACGGGGTGAATTTTTCCATTCGATACGGGCTTAATCGGTAAGGTCACATCAACTTTTTCGGACGCTAAGCGTGCCTCAAGCGCGATCTCTTCGAGCGCTGCTTTCTTGGCCTCGATCGCCGCCGCAACCCGCGTTTTCAAGCCGTTTAGCGCTGGCCCCATTTCTTTGCGTTCTTCCGGGCTCATTTTGCCCAGTGTTTTCATCCGCTCGGAAACGGCACCCTTTTTCCCAAGTGCTGCAACGCGCACCGCCTCAACTGCCGCTTCATCATCGGCAGCATCAACTTTTGCGATCAGGTCACGTTCCAAATTTTCAATATCGGACATCGTATTCTTGCCTATTCGTTTTCATAAAAATGTTCTGAAAGGATTTCGCGCGCTTTGTCGAGCGGTAACGCCTCTATCCGCGACGCTGCCCCGGTAAAGGTGTTATAGCCTTCCAGTGTTTTCGCCATAAACAATGAGTTCAAGATCGCCTCTTCTGTCGCTTCAATGACCGCTTGAGATAAAGGCGAAAATTTGTTGTTTGGTAATTCCTTGATCGGTGAAACATTGTTGCGCCGCGATGGGGTCCGGCGCACGCTCGCCGCCGTTGAGAACGCAATCACATAATCTCCGGACCCATTGGTCATAGAAGCACCAGTTCGGGCAAGCCCGGCCAGGGCGCGCCGCCCCAGACGCTCAAGGTTTCGATCAGAAAGCGGTGCATCCGTTGCCACCACAATCATAACCGATCCATCCGCGTCGCCTTTGTCGGCATGTTCTTTCAAATAGAATTGACCCAAAACCTCACCAACAGGCGCACCGTCTACGGACAAAATCCCACCAAAATTCGATTGCACCAATACACCGATAGTATAACCGCCTAGTGCAGGCGGCAGTTCGCGGGAGCTTGTGCCAATCCCGCCTTTCCAGCCAAAAGCGCGTGTACCCGTTCCGGCACCGACCCCACCTTCTTCAACAGGGCCCGTTTTTGCGCGCTCAATCGCGCGCCGGATGAGTTTTGGTGTCAGTGCGCGTTTGCGAATATTGTTGAGCCCACCATCATTGGTCTCGCCAACCACCGCATTTACGGAACCAACACGCTCATTCCCGTCTTGATCGAGACTCCATTCAATTGTCGCAATCGCCGCATCCGCAACGCTTAGAGTATTGGTAAGCACGATCGGCGTTTCGATCTCGCCAAGCTCTCTTACCTGGCTCAACCCCATCAGCTTTCCATAACCATTGCCGACAATAATCGCCGCTGGGACTTTATCCTGATACAGATTATCACCATGAGGCAGGACCGCCGTCGCGCCCGTGCGAATATCACTACCCTTTACCAAAGTCACATGACCAACACGCACGCCCTCAACATCGGTGATCGCATTTAGCGGTCCCGGCATTAAGACACCAGGGGCAACACCCAGATCGCGCGCACGTGCACGCTCATCTGATGAGGCGGTACTTGGAAGAAGCACCATCGCTGCTGCAACTATGCAAAGCCATTGTTTCATCTGCTGTATCCGTAGAAATGCTCAAATAAAAAGCGTCATCCTGTTTGGATGACGCTTAATAGAATTTCCATTGCAACGTCACCCGGTTCGTTTTTGGCGAGGCCGGGGACGGAAGAGATGATTTAAGCGAGCGCCGCTTTCGCCTTTTCCGCCAGGGCCTTAAATGCCTCGGGCTCGTGCACGGCGATATCAGCGAGAACCTTACGGTCAACATCGATACCAGCGCGATCAAGCCCGTTGATAAATCGACCATAGGTCATACCAAGCTCACGGGCAGCGGCGTTGATGCGTTGAATCCAGAGCGACCGGAAATTGCGCTTGCGCGCGCGTCGGTCGCGATAGGCATATTGGCCAGCTTTTTCCACCGCCTGATTGGCGATACGGAAAGTGTTTTTCCGGCGGCCGCGATAGCCTTTGGCATTTGTGATGACTTTACGGTGGCGTGCGTGGGCAGTGACGCCTTTTTTAACTCGTGACATGAGGCGTCTCCTTACCGGTTATAGGGCATGTATTTTTTGACGATCTTCGCATCTGGATCCGAAAGCAGATTTGTGCCGCGATTTTGGCGAATTTGCTTTGGTGTGCGTTTGATCATCCCATGGCGCTTGCCAGCAGGACCGGCTTTGACTTTGCCGGACGCAGTCATTTTAAAGCGCTTTTTAGCGCCTGATTTCGTCTTCATCTTTGGCATTTCGCATATCCTAAAAGGGCCCTTTCGGGCGCGTAACAAAGCCGCCAAGGCATGCCTTTGGCCCGGCGACCGCTCAAGAAGCGCGGTTTATACCCTGCAGAGCGCATTTCGCAAGGGTTTTCGCAGCCGCAATATCGGAAAATTATCTATTGGGGCAATTCCCGCCGATCAAGCGCCAAAACAAGTGCCCAAAACAAGACTTCAATCATCCCGCAGTAAAATATGCGGCCATTTCGCCGCACCCCAATCAGCTCATCTCGCATTCCATTCCATTCACGGGAAAATACCTTGCTTGGGTCGATTAACTCTGACACGGGGCGCGATATTCGGCTAATATCAGGTGAGTTTTGTTGATCCCAAAAGGAGTGCACAATGCGGTGGGTCGCTATCATTACGGTTTTGATTATCACGACCATTTCGGCACGGGCCATCGCCGCTGAGCCTATCGCCTCTATACCGTATCGGCTGGATTATAATGGCTGGTACACAGTGGACGTCTCGATCGACGGACAGGGGCCGTACCAATTTGTCGTTGACACCGGCGCGACCCTTACAGCCCTTTTTGAAAACGCGGCGGCGACACAGAATTTTCCTGCTGCTGACGTCGCCGAAAAACGCGTTCTTGGGATCGTCGGCGCGCAAAACCTACCGGCGGTAATACTTGGCGATATCGAAGTCGGTGGTGTCTATTTACGCGACCATATAGGGGTCATTATTCCTGATTGGGACAGAGAGGGCCCGAAGCCGCACGGTGTCTTAGGCTTAGATTTCCTTTCGCGTTTCGTTGTGTTGTTTGATGCGGAACGACAGCGCATGGAGTTTTTCCAGGCTAATAATGCACCGACTGAAAGATTTGCGGGCATGGCAAGCACCCGCCTGCGCTACAACACTTTCAATCGCGACTATGGCGGGTTGTATACTGTCATGACCAATATTTCTAATCGACGGATCCCATGCATTGTTGATCTTGGTGCTGATGGTACCATGCTGAATTACAGAGCTATGAGGCGCTTGATGGGGGGGATGTATATCAACCCAAACCGCGCTACGGGGTCAACAACGGGATCAAAAATCCGCGATGTTTTCGGTGATGAAGCCGTAGCTCTAACTATCAATGCGGGACCGATCAGGATCGGTAGCGCAAGATGGAAGCGGCGTACGCTTGTTGTCTTTAATGCCGGAATTTTCGAAGCACTGGGCGTCCTTCGCAAAGGGTATTGCTTGCTTGGCGCAGACCTTTTGCAAAATCGAAATCTTATTTTCGATTTCGGGAATGAACAGCTCTATATTTCAAATAAGGCTGTTATCGGTGAGACTTGATAGATAACCATCGATCGCCACACGTTATAAATCATGGCAATGAAAGAACTATTCTCTTAGAATTCAAGCCAACACTTGGTGATGCCATTGCCATCGCCTCCTCGTTCTGAAAAACTGTAAATTCGGGTATTGGGAGGACATGCCATGACTTTTCGAACAGCACTTTTCTGCTGCGCCACTTTTTTTGCCACTGCCCCAGCGATTGCTGCTGACTATGCGGTCGTCCATGCAGGGCGCCTATTGGCAACGCCGGGCAGTAATGTCACGCAAGAGCAAACGATTGTCATCAAAGATGGCGTGATCGAACGCGTCGAAGACGGCTATCTTCCGGGTGACGCCTTTGGCACCGAAGAAGGCGATACGCTTGCTGTGCACGACCTTCGCGACATGTTTGTGATGCCTGGTCTTATTGATGGGCATGTACACATTACCCATGAGAATAACCCGCGCGGCCGACTTGATCGTGTCCAAATGTCTGAAGGCGATCGCGCTATGCTTGGTGCGGGCTTTGCTAAGACAACACTTATGGCGGGCTTTACGACCGTCCGCGATGTTGGAGCTGGTTCTAGCGATGCGATCTTTGCTTTGCGCGATGGCATTGCCCGCGGCGATGTTATCGGCCCGCGGATTTACGCCTCCGGTTCTACCATTTCTGTAACGGGTGGTCACGGCGATGGAACACAAGGATATCGCGACGACATTGCCAAACTTCTCCATCAAAGCGGCACCTGCGACGGCGTTGGCGAGTGCCGGAAATCTGTTCGCGAGCAAGTAAGACGCGGGGCAGACCACATCAAATTAACAGCAACTGCAGGCGTTTTATCCAACACATCTGCAGGCCTTGAACAACAGTTCTTCGAAGATGAACTGACGGCCATCATGGATTCTGCGCATTCCATGGGAAGAAAGGTGACAGCCCACGCCCATGGAGTGAACGGTATTAACGCAGCCCTTCGCGCAGGTGTGGACGCCATTGAACACGGCACCTATTTAGACAATGAAACTATTCGACTCTTCAAACGCTATGGCGCTTTCCTTGTACCAACTGTTCTTGCCGGCGTTACGGTTGCTGAATGGGCAGAAGATCCGAATTCGCATTTATTGCCGCCGCAGCGTGCTAAGGCCGCTGAAATTGGACCAAAAATGTTAGACATGGCGCGACGTGCTCATCAAGGCGGCGTCAAAATCGCTTTTGGCACTGATAGCGGCGTCTCCAAACACGGTGAAAATGCCCGTGAATTTGCGTTGCTTGTAGACGCTGGGATGACGCCTATGGAATCAATCCGCTCAGCAACCGTTATGGGGGCGGAAAACCTAGGCAAGTCTGATATGCTTGGCACCATCGAAGTTGGGAAAGTTGGCGACATTGTCGCCGTTGACGGCGATCCCCTCACGGACATTTCCGAAATGATGGATATTGATTTCGTAATGAAAGAAGGCATCGCGTATAAAGCGCCATAGTCGAGCGCAGTGCGGTCACATGAAACGCTTTAAATGTCCTGCCACCAGCAAGCAGGCAGGACTATATCTTTGCGTTCCGCGACGTTCGGACTGTCCAATGGATGCGGAAAAGATAACGCCTGTCCTGTGGGCACGACCCGGTCTTTTCTGAGAAACGTAAATTCCAATGTACGGGGAACGCCAAATGGTCCATGCTTCCAAACCGGATCAGCATTGTTTGGATGAATATGACAAACGGTGAAATCTTTTAGCAGTTTTTGGAAGGCTTGATTTATAAAAAGGAAACCACTTTGATCAAAGAGGCGGTCCATGCCGTGAAATTCTACAATGATCATCCGAAAACGATTTAAGATGCTGCTCGGTGTGTCCAAGATCACGTGGAATTCAGCGCCTTCAATATCCATCTGCAGCAATAGATCGTTTTGCGTGTTCCCAACTTTTGATTGCACCCAAGTTTCCAACCGCATGTAAATTTCACCATCAGTGTCCCCTAGAAATTTCTTTTCAAAAGAAATCATCTCATTGCTAATGGGGGCCTCTTCGACCGAAAAATCTGCGAGATAAGATTTGATACCACGCTCAACAAGCTGGCTCTCAAACGTCGCTGTATCTGCAACCCCAGGTGAAAAACACGCCTCTACTCCATCAAAATCATTTGGCACCAAATAGCCGCCATCGGCACTGGCACCCAATCGGACAAGGCCGCCCTCAATATTCTTGGGGTGAACATCACGGAAAAACTGTGTCAGTGCACCAATGTCAGTGACTTTGGACAGGAATACACCATTTTGTGCAGCAACATTCCGCAACGATGAGAGTATGGCCATGAGCAAATACCGCTTGTTTGAACGGGTTACTTTATCGGATCAATGATTAACAATTGCCCGCGACGAAACCGTTATGGACGTTCATGCATAATCTAAAGGCAGTTCTGTTGTTTGCTTCAATATTTCCATCGAAAAAGTTGAGGTAACGTCGACAAATTCAGTTGAAGATATCAGCTTTTTATAAATGCGATCGAACTCCGCCATATCCGGCGCGACCACTTTCAAGAGATAGTCAACATCTCCGCTCATTCTATGTACCTCTACAATTTGTGGAATTCGCGCAATGGTCGAAGCAAAACTTTTGAGCCAAACATCCGTATGTTGAGCGGTTTTAACGGTAATGAAAGCCGTCAAACCCAAATCAAGAGACGCCCGATTGATCAGTGCGACGCGTTTTGCGACCACGCCCTCTTCCTCGAGCTTTTTGATCCGTCGCCAACACGGCGTTTGAGATAAGCCCACCGATTCGGCGATTTCACTAACAGGGGTCGAACTATCGCGTTGTAATACTGCGATTATAGCTTTATCGATTGAATCCATTCTATAAATGCCGTTTTAATTAGAATAATATTGCACATTATAGTTTTTCTTAGGATATGAATAGTAAAATTTTTCGCGGGCTTTCTCTTATGATCGCGCCAACAATCTTTTTGCAGGAGACAAAACCACCATGCTGAAAAAAGCTTTTACAGAACATCCCGCCAGCGTCGGGGAAAGCTACGTTCAGCATATGGGCATGGCCTTTGGTTTTGGTAGCAAAATGGTTGTTTCGGGCATGGCTTGCCTGCTCCACGGCCTATTTCCATTCTTGTTCGTAACGACGGGACGACGCTGCATTGAGGACCTGCATAATTGTATGGTTTTGCACCGGGATCAGCGTGAGTGCGCCGAGAAAAATGCCGAAATGGCCGTGATGAAACCTGAAACGCAGCAATTGCATGCCGCGGAATAGCGGTGCATAGACAGGCACATCAGCTCTAACATTAGCCGGTCCATGAACATCGTTGCATTTCGAGATAAAACGCGCGTCCTTGCGCCGGGTTTGCTTTTATGCGCCACCATCGCGCTCGCATCGCAATTCGTTGCGACCCGGTATGGCGGCCCGGTCATGCTTTATGCAATTTTGTTTGGCATCGCGTTCAATTTCTTAAATGCAGATGAGAAAACAGCGCCTGGCATCCAATTCGCCTCAAAACGGGTTTTACAATTAGGCGTCATTCTCCTCGGTGCAGCAGTAACACTGGCAGAGATCGCAGCCCTTGGTTGGGCGACAGCGCTGCTGGTAATTTTTGCCGTTACGACAACGATAGGTGTTGGCTGGGCAATTGGCCGAGCAGCGGGGTTAACATCCTCACACTCAACTTTGTCCGCTGGCGCGGTTGCCATTTGCGGGGCTTCTGCAGCAATGGCGATTGCGTCAGTCTTGCCGCAAACCAAAGAGAGTGAACGCAACCTCCTGCTGACCGTCGTCGGCGTTACGACACTGTCAACGGTTGCTATGGTTTTATACCCCTCCCTCACACATTTGCTGCAACTCTCGGATATGCAAGCGGGCGTTTTTCTCGGCGCAACTATTCACGATGTGGCACAAGTTATTGGTGCCGGATATATCGTTTCCGATGAAGCCGGTGCCGTCGCCGCGGTTGTCAAATTGATGCGGGTGACTTTGCTGGCACCGGCAGTTTTTTTCATTGCCATGACATTTGCTAAAAAAGCCGCCAGCGCCGAAGCGACGGGGCGCGCCTTTCCCATTTTCCTTCTCGGCTTTGCGGCCTTGATGATCATGAACAGTCTCGGATTTATCCCCGATAATTTGCGCCCTCACCTTGCCGGCGCTTCACGCTTTGCTCTGGTCATGGCGGTTTCAGCACTTGGCGTTAAAACTTCCCTTAAGGAATTGTTTGAAGTCGGGCCGAAACCCGTCGCCGCGCTACTGGCGCAAACCGCTTGGCTTGCCATCTTCGTTGGGGCCATTGTTTTAATATTTGCGGATGTACTCCCTCGGTAAGCCCAACCTTTGCATGGTAAACACAAGATTAAAGTCCTGACACGAGGCAATTCTTTTCCCTGATTTTAACATTATCCCGGCATTCTACGAAGCCATTTTGGGTTTCCGTGGAGCATGAGCAATGTCAGAATCAAACCTTCAAACACGTCTCGCTGCAATTGGCGAAGATGGATATGTTGACGCCGACGAGGTTTTATTCCTACGTCGCAGTGTCTTTGCAGACGGTATTGTCAGCACAACAGAACTTGATGCGTTATTCGATCTTGGCGCACGGGCCCCATCGGGTGATCCGGAATGGTTACAATTTTTTGCGGAGGCCGCGGCGGATTTCTACCTGCGCGAGGAAGAGCCGGAAGGCTACCTAACCCAAGACGAGTTCGTCTCTCTAAAAGCGCGGGTCACTCGCAATCACAATGGCGCCAGCGAAGTGGAACGTTGCCTTCTCGTCAAGCTGATGGAAATGGCAACACAGACGCCACCGGAAATGTCGAAATTTGTCGGTGATGAAATCAAAAAGGCCATTTTAAACAAAACTGAGGGTCCCGTTGTCGACAAAAACGACGCGATGCTTTTGCGGCGGTACCTGTTTGCCGCCGGCGGTGATGATTCTATTGCAATAACTCGGAATGAAGCTGAATTACTATTTGACATTAATGACGCTGTCCAAAATGCGGAAAATAGTGCCGCTTGGCAGGAGCTGTTCGTTCAGGGCATCATCAATCATCTCATGGCAAATCTTGGTTATACCGCGCCAAGCCGCGAAGAAGCCTTTCGTCGAAACGCATGGGCCCGCGACCAATCTGTTAATGTCGGCGGCTTTTTCAAACGGATGGTTTCTGGTGGTGTTCGGGCCGTCAAGGATGCGTACACTCAGGATTCTGCATATGAACAGCAAAATGAAAAGCGCGATGCGTCCGTCGAACAAGCAGCGAAGCTGACGGGTCATGAGGCGGATTGGCTTTCAACCCGCATTGGCCGCGATGGTGCTTTCGACAAAAATGAGCGTGAACTTTTGGGGCGCATCAAAGAGCTTAAAGACGACCTGCCTGAAAATTTGAGAGCGTTGCTGACACGGGCTGCATAAAAAACGACGAGCTTCAAACTACATTTCCTTTCCTTATATTTGTTTGATCACAACGGCGCGATCAAACCCGACTCCCGGTTGAGCACGCGGTGCTGATTTCTTAAGCTGTCTTAATGAAAACCCGACAGCCAAGATGAATGATGACGACGACGACGAGAAAAGACATATTCTAGCTGATCCAGTCCGGCTGCTTCCTGCTGCCGTCAGCCTCTATTTTATTATTCAGGTAATAGTCCTTTCCCCCATCTCTACTTCTCCTTTTGGGAATATTGCCGCCTATTTGATCGTTTTTATCAGCTATTTATTCCTCACGATCGGCTTGGCTTGTCTCTTGGTGTTTGTGACCGGAAAAGCGCGGGGCATTCAAAATTATGAGCCGTCAAATCGCATTTTATATTTCATTATCTTCTTCTCAGTCCTGACGAGCATCGCGACATCACTTGCCCTTCTCGACTTTTTTAGAAAATTGCTAGGTTGATTCATGCTGCAAATCGGGAGACCTCTAGGTGCCGACAGCACCACACCCCAAGCGTTCATAGTCTCTAATCGCACCCATCAACCCTTCTGCAAGACGTTCGCTATTTCGTTCCAAAACTTCCGCCTCTCGCACGAGCCTTTCAGCCTCCTCCAAATTTTGAATTGCATCAATTGCAGCGATCAATGGGGCAATCGGACTGAGCGCCGCGAGCAGGTCAATAATATCATCCCTCGACAAGTCGTGAGGACGCTTTCTACCCAGTATTCGTAGCCCCCTCGCGAACCCACGCAATGTTGCGCCAAACAGCATTAAGGTTGAAACTGCAGAAACTGTCAGAGCAACCACTGCACTCCTTTTTAGGCGATCAGCATCAGTCCCTAGTCGTTCGGCGCTATCTGCCAATCGACCGGCTTCAGTTTACAGAAATGATATTTCACGAAGCAAATCATTACATAGTGACTGTTGTTTGTGCTCACTCTGCGATTGCCTTGAATAGATTGCTGTCGCATTCCTTACAGCTTCAGCCAGAGCGCCCCCAACGAACTCATTACTTTTGACCACAACTTTTTCTCCTCTCACGAGTAAGTGGAACTGAGATTTAGGTTTCGAATATCATAGGGCAGATTTGTAGGGTGGGGATAACTCCGCACCAAATGCGGGATTGATGAAAGAATACCCTCCTGGGGTTGAGTCCCAGGAAAGGCGTTCAACTGAATTTATAGACAAAAAAATTCGAGACAGCTTTGTCGTGAACTCGTTTAAGATCCGGGCGCGTCTTCCTGGAACTTGGTGACAAAGGCGGAAACCACATCAGCCCAGCGGCCGATATTTTCTGCCAAATGCTCGGGGCTCACCCCGCCGCCAAGCTCAACAACATAATCGACGCCAACAATTGACTGGCGTTCAATAAAATAGGCACGGCCAAAAACCTGTCCCTCATTGAAGCTGTTGATCTTGCGGATATCCGCAGTTGAGATGGATCGCCCCAAGGGGAAATTGGCAAAAAACATTAGCTCTTCGCAAGCCGCGGGTTCGCCCGAACAGTTCATAGCACGGACATAAAACTCAAACTGCCCAGCTGAACCCGACGCCACAGGAGCCCCGGATGCGGCATCCTGGGTCATGGTGGGGCCAAGGCCGGCCGCATCAAGGGCGGCTTCAAGCTCGTCAGCCGTGACGGCGTCAATGGTTTGAGCCATAGTTGGCGCGATTATCATGGACAGCCCAACAGCTATTCCTAAGACAGATTTCTGTAATGACTTCATCATGCTTACGACCCCACCCGGCAACACCCCTGACATGGGGCAATCATGGCCGAAAAAGACTGGGTTTGGCAATGGCGTTAAAGCGACAACCCCGCGTTGACTTGGGGGCAACGCAGCCTATCTTCGCGCAAGATTAATTTACCAAGGCCTTATCTTACGGGGATTTTATGACCAAAGGCGCTTCCGCTTCTCGGCCGCTATCGCCGCATCTACAAATTTGGCGATTTACCGTCACCATGGCGGCCTCAATCACCCATCGTGGGACCGGCGTGGTTTTATACGGTGGGACCCTATTGCTAGCGGCCTGGGTTGTAGGGGCCGCAATGAGCCCACCCCTATTTTCGGTTGTAAGCAGCCTAATTCACTCGCCTTTCGGCTTCTTCATTGTCCTTGGGTATGTGTGGGCGCTCGCCTTTCACATGATGAATGGCCTTCGCCATCTATACTGGGATTCAGGGCGCGGGCTGGCACCGAAAACCGCGACGATGACCGCTTGGTTGATTTACGTGGCTTCATTTCTTCTCGCGGTCATCATTTTGTGGACGGGCTTTGCCGCCGGAGGAGCCGCATAATGTCGAAAAAAGGCACATCAACATTTATATTCCAACGCGCCACGGCTGTTTTGCTTATACCACTCGGCGCATGGGTCTTGTTTAACATCGTCGTTGCACTTGGGCGTGACTATGCTGGTGCACAAGCGTGGTTATCCGAACCGTTGAACGCGGTACTCATCGGTGCATTTGTCATTATTGGTGCGATGCATATGCGCATTGGTATGGCTGAGATCATCATTGATTACATCCACTCATGGATGAAAGACGTATTGTTAGCGATCAACTGGTTGGTTTCCATCGGCCTTGTCGCTGCGGTTGTCTGGTCAATTTATTCATTTTCCTTTTCAGGCTGAGATGTAATGCAAAGTTACGAAATCATCGATCACGAATATGACGTTGTTGTTGTCGGCGCCGGCGGTTCAGGCCTTCGCGCAACCCTTGGGGCCGCGCAAGCCGGACTAAAAACCGCTTGTGTCACCAAGGTCTTTCCAACACGTTCCCATACGGTTGCCGCACAAGGCGGTATCTCTGCTTCGTTGGGCAATATGGGCGAAGATGACTGGCGTTGGCATATGTACGACACCGTCAAGGGATCCGACTGGCTCGGCGACCAAGACGCCATTGAGTATCTTTGCAAACATGCACCGGCAGCTGTCTATGAGCTAGAGCATTGGGGCGTTCCCTTTTCTCGCACCGAAGAAGGTAAAATCTACCAACGCGCATTTGGTGGCATGACACGCAATTTTGGTGAAGGCCAAGTACAGCGCACATGTGCCGCTGCGGATAGAACCGGACACGCAATCTTGCATACGCTTTACGGGCAATCCGTGAAAAATAATGCAAAGTTTTTCATCGAACATTTTGCGCTTGATCTCATCATGTCTGAGGAAGGCGAATGTCGCGGTCTTCTTTCATGGGAGCTCGATACCGGGAAGGTCCATC
This sequence comes from Hyphococcus sp., assembly GCA_021776315.1. GTDB lineage: Bacteria > Pseudomonadota > Alphaproteobacteria > Caulobacterales > Parvularculaceae > Hyphococcus. Next base: position 17,283 of record JAJFGD010000180.1, read on the forward strand.
GCTTCAATGCGAAAATGGTGATCCTCGCCACTGGCGGTTACGGGCGTGTCTATTTTTCATGTACATCCGCGCACACTTGTACCGGCGATGGTAACGCCATGGTCTTGCGCGCCGGCTTGCCGCTGCAGGACATGGAATTTGTCCAGTTCCATCCAACAGGCATCTATGGTGCAGGCGTTTTGATCACGGAAGGCTCTCGCGGTGAAGGTGGTTATCTGACCAATGCCGAAGGCGAGCGGTTTATGGAACGCTATGCGCCATCGGCCAAAGACCTTGCATCTCGTGATGTGGTGTCGCGATCGATGACCATCGAAATTCGTGAAGGGCGAGGTGTAGGCCCGAATAAAGATCACATTCACCTTAACCTCAACCACCTTGATCCAAAAGTACTGGCTGAACGCTTACCGGGCATTTCTGAATCCGCCAAAATTTTCTCTGGTGTTGATGTGACCAAAGAACCAATCCCGGTGTTACCGACTGTCCATTATAATATGGGTGGTATACCGACGAATTATCATGGGGAAGTCATCACCAAGCGCGGCGATGATCCGGACGCGGTTGTGCCTGGTCTAATGGCTATCGGCGAAGCCGCTTGCGTATCTGTTCATGGGGCAAACCGTCTTGGCTCAAACTCGTTGATTGATCTTGTTGTCTTCGGCCGTGCTGCTGGCTTGCGCTGTGGTGAAGTGGTCGATGCAAAAAGCGCGATGCCGGAATTGCCCAAATCTGCGACGGATGATGCCTTGGCCCGCCTCGACAAATTCCGCCACGCAAAAGGTGACACACCCACCGCCCAATTGCGCGATCGTATGCAGTCGGTCATGCAAAATAATTGCGCTGTTTTCCGTACTGGAGACGTACTCGAAGAAGGGCGTGGCAAGATCAAAGAAGTCCATGATGCGATGCCAAGCATTGGTGTGACAGATCGCTCTATGATCTGGAACACGGATCTGGTCGAAACATTAGAGTTCGACAATATGATTGGCCAAGCCGTTGTCACTATGGAATCGGCTGCCAACCGCAAGGAAAGCCGCGGTGCCCACGCACGGGAAGATTTCCCCGACCGAGACGATGCTAATTGGATGAAACACACCGCCACCTGGTTTGCTAATGGCAAGACGACGATCGATTACCGCCCGGTTCACACTTATACGTTGACGGATGATATAAAATATATTGAGCCGAAGAAGCGGGTTTACTAGAAATATAGGTCCAATTGCGCCGGTCTCGACTATTCTTGAATTCGTTTGGCGCAACCGAATTCATCTCAACGTTACGTCCGACGATGAAGAAGCGGTTTTACGTCGCTAAGCCATAGAAAATTCGCAATTTCGCACCGGACAGTCGCGCTATGGTCAACGTAATAGGTAGTGCCATTCTGGGTGACGCAATGATAAGGCTGCTGGGGTTTATATCTATTCTTTGCGCTTTTTCTGGCGCCGCCGCCGCAGAGGATGCAGAATCCTTAGGTCAAAAATTTCTCAATACTATGGGCGGTGACATATGGGCTGACGTCCGAACCGTGCATAACACGGCGATCAACCACCACCCACAAGCGCGACTGCCTTATATCCAAGAATATTGGTATGACACAAAACAACCAGCGCATTATGTGACGATCAACAATTTTGATCTCGATCGCGTGCGCGCTTATACGGCCCAGGGCGGATGGTCTATTGCAGAAAATAATTTCTCGCATTTCAGTGAGGAGCGATTACAGCGGGAAATCGTCAGCTGGTCGCGATCACTCTATCGCAAATTACACCTGCTCGCGCGTCAAGATGAAAACCTAACCCTCGCCATAGGAGAAGCTGGTCGTCTTGAGTTTTTTTATGACGATGAATTTATTGGTTGGTTTCTACTTGATAGCAATGGCGCACCCACACGTCACGGCGGAACGCCTTCGTCGGAAAACTACACAAACTTTGAACGCCTGGCCCAATTTGGCGCTGTTTCCTGGCCCCAGGGCGGACATGACAATGATGGCTGGCGTTTTGAGATGTTGAGCTTGGACGTCTCCGAAGATGCTCCTGCAGTGGATTATTCAGTCCCCGCTGGGCAAGACTAGAACCATCATTTTTACGGCATCAATAGCGTGAATTGCGGGGCTGTGTTAAACCGGCAGCATGAATGCCACCAACATACTTACCGACCCGCAGAATTTTCCCTGGCGCTTCGATCCCGAAAATAACCGGGTCGAATTTGCGCATATGACACGCGATGATATCGCTCAGTCACCTTTTCTTGATCATCGCTCACCGGGTCACGAAGCAGCAAAATCATATGCTTCAGTCGATGCATTTATTGGGGCCCAAAGAACCGCCACTAAGACCAAACCACCGGCCTATATTTTTCATGTGGCCTTTTGCGCATCTACATTGATCGCTCGCTGCCTCGACATGCCCGGACGCGCGCTGGCGCTAAAAGAGCCGTTCTGTATGGTCAGCTTGGCCCATGCAAAAGCAAGAGCAAACGCCAGTGGGCGTGCTCTCCACCCAGAATTTTTTAAAAGCCTTAATGGTTTATTGGCCCGCCCATTTTCCGGCAATGAGCGTGCCGTCATCAAACCATCGAACGGTGCCAATAATCTTCTCGTTGACGCATTGGAACAACCAAACGTGAAAGTGATTTTGCTCTACACGGATATCCGGAAATTTTTGCTTTCGGTGGCAAAAAGAGGGCAGCAAGGATTCGTCTTTGCACGAAACCTTTTGCATGTTCCCTGGGGGAACGATCCGCGTATCGCAAAAATTGGGAAGCAAGACGCTTTGACGATGACCGATTTACAATCCGCCGCTCTTGTTTGGCAGTTGCAAGTTGATTCTTTTTCCCGTGCTCTTTCTAAATTTCCTTCATCCCAAGTCCGCGCGCTCGACGCTGCCGATTTTGAAAAAAACCCCATGCGCACGCTAAATGCGATCGATTCATTTTTTGAATTGGAATTGGGTGAACAACGAATAGAAGACGTCGTCGGCAGTCCTTTGCTAGAAAAGGACGCTAAGTTTGTCGACAAAGTATTTAATGCGGAAGCGCAAGCGCAAATCACACGCGACCTTGAATTTCAGCTCGGAAAAGATCTCGACAACGTAATTGCTTGGGCAGAAAAACAACCATTTTCTTCAGAACGAATGAAAAATTCCAGCCTGCTCGCGAGCTAATCTCTGCGACATGCCCCGAGTGGGCTTTGCCAATGTTGCAAAAGCCCATTAGCATCGCGCTGCCCAAAGGGGAGGAACGATTATGCTCAACCGAAGAGATACTTTTCGCATTGCCGCAGGTGCTGCCGCATCTTTATCAACGGCAAATGCAGCACAAAGTCCCGAAAAACTGAAACGCCTATATGATCGCAGCCTAGTCATTGATGCTCTTTCCTTTGCGCACAAATGGGACGATATCGAATATGAAGCCGTAAAAAAATCCGGCTATGCAGGGATCATTACAAGCCTTAGCCGACGCGATCTCCAAACTGCCATTGACGAGCTTGTCACCTGGAAACACCGCGTCGAGGAATATCCTGATCGCTATATGTTTGCCCTAGAAGCGCGCGATTTCGAACGTGCAAAACGTGATAAGAAACTTGCGGTCATGATGAACTTTCAAAATGCGTCCATGTTGGAAGGGGATGTCGATAATGTTGATGCCCTTCATGCACTCGGGATGCGATGTTTCCAACTGACCTATAATACTCGCAACCGGTTGGGTGATGGCTGTACCGAGAGAACCAATGCTGGTCTTTCTGATTTTGGCGTCGAAGTTGTTGAACGCATGAATAAGACCGGCGTTCTCGTCGACCTTTCCCATTGCGGTCAACAAACGACATTTGATGGCATTGAATTTTCAAAAAAGCCCGTCGCCATCACCCACACAATGATTGAAAAGCTACGCCCCAATCATCCGCGCGCCAAAACCGATGACCAATTAAAAGCACTTGCCGATAAGGGCGGTGTCGTTGGCATTGCAGCACTCGGTTATTTTATCGGTACGGAACCGGGCGGTGAGACGACTATTGAAACCTATGCGGATCATATTGATCACGCGGTACGCATCGCTGGAATTGAGCATGTCGCGCTATCAACCGACTTTCCGGTGCGCGGGATCGCCAGTTGGGCCACTCGAGAAGATTGGTATGAGCCCCGCCTTAAATCATTTAAACCAAGCTATGATGTGAAATGGCCGCCCTATATCCCAGCATTGGATAGCCCGGATCGCTTTCGCAATTTACTGACTGTTCTTGACCGCCGCGGCTGGAAAACCGGGGACTTAGAGCGTTTGCTTGGCAAAAACTGGATGCGCTTGTTTAAGGATGTATTTGGAAACTAGCCCACGGCTTAGCGACGAAAATTCAACGTTGCACGTTTTGCCAAATCAAGACGCGCTGCGCCATCAACCGTTTTTGGTTCAAACCGCCATCGTCTCAATGTTGAGACTGCAGCGCTATCAAAACAACTATTCGAAGTGTCGGCAACACGAAGATTTGCAGGGCGGCCTTGTATCGTCACATCAAAAAGGATTGTCACGCGTTCTAGATCCGCCGCGTTTCGAGCGCATCGATTTGGATATTGCGGGGCAATGCTCCGCAATAACTTTGCTTCCACAATGACCGGTGACGGTATGATTTGTTCAATTTGTGTGCGTGACTGTGTGTCCGGCGGCGCAGCTATGGCGTCTAAATTTTCGACAGCGGGTGCATTAAGTTCCGGCGCAGATGCTGATGTCGTTACTGGCAGCGGATCCCCAAGGTCATCGGTCGTTGCCACGTCGGATGGCGCTGAATTGGTCAGCGCATCTTCGACGGCTGGCGTTTCTGTCCCAACTTCCGAGGCAACATCTTGCGCGGCATCTTCGTCGGTTTCACTTTGAATCGCGACATCCACATTGTCGATTGTTTCGTTGTTGTTCAATGGAACTGGCGCGATTGTGTCGACCGATGCACTATCTAATACTACGCTTTCCGGCGGTGGTGTGTCCGATACTGGGACGTTTTCATTGACGGATGGCGCAGGAGCGCCCTCTTCCGCCGCCTCGGTAGTGATTTGGCGCGGTGTTAACGTTGGCAAAGGCGCGCTCCCCAAGCGAACGCGTTGTTCCGGCGCAGCGGTTGTCCCCGTGGTCCCGCGATTTGCTGGCGAATTGGTCACCTGAAAAATTATCCAAAATGCGAAAACCAAAATGGCTAGGATACCAAATATAGACACCATGCGGGCACCATCGCTGATATGCGGTGATGCGGGGTCCAGCTCGGATGATTGCGGAACTGCCGCGCTCGACATCACTTCATTCGCGCCAATATCCTTTTTGAACTTGCTGGCAAGCTCATCCTCATTGAGATCGAGGAAACGCGCATAGGATTTTACAAAACCGATCGCATAGGCCGCAATCGGCAATGCCTGCGTATCATTTGCTTCGATCGCTTCTAAATGCTCGATTTTTACCTTGGTTGCATCGCTGATGGCGAAAAGGCTGAAACCTGCTTTTTTTCGCACAGACGCCAAAAACGCCCCAGCTGACGGTGCCTCATCAACACCGGCCGCCTCTCTCGGGGCGTTAAAATCAATAATCTCCGCAGCTTTTTCCTGCGTCATAAGCCTCAACTCTACTACGACCAACCTGGCATTTTGATGGGATCCCCCCGAATTGGGCAGCGCCCTTCACAATGCCAAGCATAATTGGTGCCAATTTGAGGGGAATTGGCTTTGGTAACTGCATCTCCCCCTCCAATTACGCCTATTTGATATAGTATAGCATCAATTCACCATTCTGCAGAGTCAAATAAAAAGAAGCGAGAACCCTATGCCCTACGATTGCTTTAACCTCGAGATCAGTGGCGGCATTGCCCATTTACGGTTTTCGCGCCCGGACAAATTTAACTCATTCACACCAGCATTTTGGCGAGAATTGCCGACGGCCATTAATGATATTTCGAACAATGCGAAAGCGCGGGTCATCGTTCTGTCTGCGGAAGGAAAGCATTTCACCGCTGGCATGGACATCGCTGTTTTTATGCAAGGCGGCCTCGAAACGCCAAACCCAAATCGCCACACAACGGCAGAGGCATTTCGATTCCACGTTCGGTCCCTACAAGACACTTTTTCCGCATTGGAAAATGCCCGACAACCCGTATTGGCCGCTATCCAAGGGGGCACGGTCGGCGCTGGGGTCGATCTCGTGACTGCATGTGATTGCCGTTATGCCAGTGAAGATGCATTCTTTTGCGTGCAAGAAACCGCCATTGGCATGACGGCCGATGTGGGGACGTTTCCACGGCTCGCGAAGGTCATTCCCGAGGGTTGGGCCCGTCAAATGTCTTATACTGCCGAGCGCCTGCCGGCGGCGAAGGCAAAAGAAATTGGCCTGGTCAACGAGGTGTTCGAATCCCATGATGCGCTCATTTCTGGGGTCATGGAAATCGCTGAGAAAATTGCTGCCCACTCGCCGCTAGCCGTGACTGGCTGCAAACAGATGATCAATTATGCCAGGGATCACACCACCGCGGATACGCTCGATCACATCGCTTTGTGGAATGCCGCCATGTTGAGCACTGATGACATTAAAGAAAGTTATATTGCCAAAACGGAAAAGCGGGCCCCAAACTTCAATGACCTGCAAACTGTCAAAACTGGGTTGTAAAATTATGTTTCGAGTATTCCTAATATCGGCTTCTTTTTTATCGGCATCCACTGCCAATGCGTCGACCCCTCTTGATGTTTTTGGAAATTGGTTAAACGAAAAACAGACATCGGTTATTGAGATCAGTGACTGTGCAGGCGCGCCTTGCGGCAAAATCTTGTGGATAGATCACCCTGCTCCGGAAACATTGGTCGACGATGAGAACCCTGATTCCAACTTGCAAGCGCGGCCATTATTGGGACTAACCATCCTTCAAGGCTTTGAAGCACGCGGCGATCAGTGGAAAAAGGGGCGGATCTATGACCCAGCCTCAGGTAAATCATACAGTTCAAAACTTCGGCGCAAGGATGATGACACGCTTGAAGTAAAAGGCTGTGTCGGCCCTATTTGCCAAACGCAGATTTGGACGCCGTCAACCGCACCGACCGAAGACTAAACCTCTTGTCTCCACCAGTAATTTTGTGGGCGTCAGGAACCGCGCGGCATGTCGCGCAACAAGGTCGCGTCAATCGCCTAATCAAATGCCCTCGATCTGATACAGATTCATAAGCATTTCGACGAATAGGCGATATGCAATCTGGACTAGATCAGCGGGTGCCCCTAGAAAGAATGAAAAAAGGAATATCCGAGCGTTATGGTTCAGCTTACTCTGCCGAAAAACTCCAAAGTCAACAAAAACGGCAAGCATTTCCCGGCAACAGCCGGGGCTGAAAAAACACGCACGTTTAAAGTCTATCGGCACGACCCCGACAACCCAGATAACCCACGGGTTGATAGCTATGAAGTGGACGTCTCGGACGTATCCATGGTGCTCGACGCCCTGATCAAGATCAAAAATGAAATGGATGCCGGGCTCGCATTTCGGCGTTCTTGCCGGGAAGGTGTCTGCGGTTCATGTGCTATGAACATCAATGGCTCCAACACACTCGCCTGCACCAAAGGGATGGATGAATTGGGTGACGGCGACGTCACGGTCTACCCATTACCCCACCAACCGGTGATGAAAGATTTAGTGACGGATCTAACAAATTTTTACAAACAACACGCCTATATCGAACCGTTCTTGCAAGCCAAAACGGATGCGCCGAAAGAAGAATGGCGACAATCACCTGAAGACCGTGAAAAACTCGATGGTCTGTATGAGTGTATTTTGTGCGCTTGCTGTTCGACGTCGTGCCCTTCCTATTGGTGGAACGGGGACAGCGATGGCGCAGAAGAATATTTGGGGCCAGCAGCTCTCTTACAAGCACATCGCTGGCTTTCTGATAGTCGTGATCAGCACACCAATGAACGTCTTGATAAGCTCGAAGATGAGTTTAAGCTTTATCGATGTCACACGATCATGAATTGTTCGCAAGTTTGCCCAAAACATCTCAACCCGGCAAAAGCGATCGTTGAGATCAAAAAAATGATGGTGAACCGGCCAGTCGACAAGGCACCAGCACCAGCGGAATAATTGACGCGGCTGGCGTCCCCAAACCGTGACAAAAACAGACCTTTTGCGCCACATTGGTCAATGGCGCTGTGCTGCAAGCTGTTGCCTTCGGCCCCACTGACGCCCATATTCCCGCGATAAAATTTGTAAGGGAATGCACCATGACGCAACGGAAATCATTTTTGCTGGTATCGACTCTTTTGGGTGCCACCGCCCTCACCGCTTGCGGACAAACCAATGACGCAAATACACCACCGCCAATTGAAACCGTCACAACAGATTCCGACATTGAAGCGCCCGCACAACCTGATGTCAGCGAAGATCAACGACTAGAGGCTTTCTTCGACGCGGTGTTCGAACGGGAAGTCGCACTCAGCCCAATATTTGAAGCGCAACTTGGCCGCAAAACAGACAATTACGGTCAATGGGACGATGCGTCAGACGCAGCAGCGCTTTTAGAAAATGAACGGCGCGCCGCCGACCTTGCCAAGCTGGACAGCGAGTATGACTACACCGCACTCTCTCCGGCATCCCAAGTCAGCTACGACATTTTTGTTTATGATACTGAGCAATCAATGCGGAATTTTGAATTCCGCGGCAATCAATATGTTGCTCACCATACGGACAGCTATGCACTTTATTTGCCTGTAGCATTGCAAAACCTCCATGGCGTCGACAATCTGGAAGATGCACAAGCCTATGTCTCTCGACTACAAGGTGCAGAAAATGTCTTGGCGCAGCTGACCGACCGCCTGCGTGCACAAACAGTGAATGGTATCCTTCCACCTGAATTTGTATATTCAAAAATTCTGACTGATCTTACCAATTTGGTGAGTGGCGCTCCCTTTGATGATGGTGAACCCAGTGCGGTTTTTGCTGATTTTACGGCAAAAATTGACGCTCTCGACATCGGTGAAAGCGAAAAACAATCTTTACTGTCACAAGGCGTTGAAGCGCTGACCGGCCCTTGGAAACGTGGTTATGACATGTTTGCCGAAGCCGTTCGAGAGGCGGAAGAAAAGGCGGACGGCAATGATGGTGTGTGGGAACACCCCAATGGTGAAGCCTATTACGCCAATCGCATCGCCAATTATGCAACGATGGACAATTTAACGGCTGATGAAATCCATGAATTGGGTTTGCGCGAAGTGGCACGCATCCAAGATGAAATGGAAGAAATAAAGCAACAGGTCAGTTTTGACGGGTCCCTCGTCGAATTTTTTGAATTCATCCGCAACGATCCTAATAATTATTTTCCGAATACAGATGAAGGCCGGGAAGCTTTTCTTGAACGTCAAAGAAATTTGATCGCAGGGGTCTATGAAAAGGTCGACACATTTTTTAATTTACTACCGAAGGCAGAACTTGAAGTCCGTCGGGTCGAGCCCTTTCGTGAAAACACGGCGGGCATAGCATTTTACAACAGCCCATCAGCAGACGGATCACGCCCAGGCATCTATTATACAAACTTGAAGGACATGACGGCCGTACAAAAATATGTACACACCGCCATCGCTTATCACGAAAGTGCGCCTGGCCATCATTTTCAATTGGCATTGCAACAAGAAATGGAAGGCCTGCCCGCATTCCGAAAATACGGTGGCTATGGTGCCTATATTGAAGGATGGGCGCTTTACGCTGAGCGTGTCGCCAAAGAGATGGGTTTTTATGAGGACCCTTACGAAGATTTAGGACGCTTACAAAATGAAATATGGCGCGCTGTACGCTTAGTCGTGGACACGGGACTGCACACAAAGCAATGGACCCGGCAACAAGGCATCAATTATTTTCTGCAGAACACACCTTTGTCTATTGGCGATGCTACGACGGAGATTGAGCGTTATATCGCCCGTCCCGGACAAGCCCTATCTTATAAGATAGGCATGCTGAAGATTCAGGAGTTGCGAGCAAAAGCCGAGGCAGAACTTGGCGAAAAATTCGACATTCGTGAGTATCACGATGTGGTCTTACAAAACGGCTCTGTGCCATTGCCAATCCTGGAACGGCTTGTTGATCAATATATCGCATCCAAAAATGACGGCTAAAACATTGCGGTTTAACCCAAAGGGCTGAAAATATTATCGCAGCGCAATATGCGTTAACCCCTTGCTGCCCTTCCACGTGGTAAACTCCGTGCACCAACATCGGAGGGCCTTATGCGTTACGCAGTGGATCTGGCGGTATTGTGTGTGGTTTTTGGGATCGCAATGATGGTGTTTCAAAACGCCACCGGTGCATTACTCGCCGGTATGATTATCGCCGGCGCTGGTGATGCTGTTTTATGGGACGTTGAGCGACGAAAAGACTGATCGGCTGCACTTTGTAAGTGAAGCCCATTATTTTGAATTCAGATTGATATTGTTCGAAAAGCCACCATCTTCAAATCGGCTAATGGCCATGATTTTTTGCCAAATTTTTCGCGACAATGCTGTGGTGAGCTGTTCTACATCGCTGGCCCCTGCTGTCACATCGGAATCCCGGCAGCTTTGCGCAAATAACGCGGCGAGCTTACCCGTCAGCGACAACATCTCGGAGCAATAGTCGAGATATCGCTCAAGCATGAGACCCGTCAAAACGATTTTTGGTGAGGACGATGTTCTGGGTAGTGCCTGCCGATAAGGGTCTTTAGTCAGCTGGTGCATATCCACCACATGGGCAATCGCCCGTAGCTCATCCAAATAGTCCAGCGCGCGTGCACGTTTCCATCGCACTTCCAATCGACCAAGGGTCAAAACCCCAATTCCCATCAACACCGCAAGGTTCATCGCTGGCTCTAGCACTTGGACAAGGCTCGCCGCATCCCAGCGGAGGCCGTCATAGTGAAGCCCAAAGGCGAGCCAAACCAATGCGACCGCCCCAATGACCCAAATCGAATAAACAAGAACCCGAATAGCGATTACAGGCTCTTTCAATTGATCCGATTCCGCCGCACATCGGCGCGCTGTCGCTGCCAACTCTTCTGCAACATTGACGAGCCCCGAACCCGGGAACCGTTCGGTCACCCGTTTTTCCAACGTATCAATCGTTTCGATTACTTTGGGGGCACTAAGTGTTTTATAGACCATAAAATATCTGCGCCAATACAAGGGACTAGAGTGAGAACGACGAACCTCAAGAGCTTTGGTTAACGAAGGGTTTCAGTATGTCGGTCAAAATTTTTCGTTGGCAAATTAACAATGGGGTTGATTTATTTTTATATTTTCATAATTATCGAAATATGGAATCAAAAAACGCAATAGAAGCCTTTTCGGCTCTGTCTCAAGAGGCACGGCTAATGACCCTGAAACAACTGGTCACCGCAGGCCCCGCAGGCATAGCCGCTGGCGTTATTGCGGCAACTTTAAAAATCCCACCGCCAACCATGTCATTCCATCTGAAAGAGCTTGAACGCGCAGGATTGATTCTGTCCCGAAAAGAAGGGCGGAGCGTGATCTACGCCGCTGACTATGGCGGTATCCGCGACGTCATCGACTATCTGCTGGCTGATTGCTGCCAAGGCGACCGCCGGCTCTGTGGCCCCTATGTCATTAAGGAGAGCGCGTAATGAAACGCCTACATATCCATATCAAAACCGACGACTTAGAAAATTCTATCGCTTTTTATTCAGCCATGTTCGGCAAAACGCCCGATAAACAAGAACCTGATTACGCCAAATGGCTGTTAGACGACCCGGCCGCAAATATCGCCTTGTCCACCAATCGTGCGGCAACCGGGATCGGCCATGTGGGCGTATCATTCGACACGGTCGAAGACTTAGAGACCGTTGCGGGACGGCTCCACGGTCACGATCAGGATTTGTTCCAGGAAAAGGAAACGACCTGCTGTTACGCGAAGAGTAACAAATATTGGGTGCGCGACCCCCAAGGGACCGCTTGGGAATTGTTCCAGACCTATGGTGAGAGTGATCAATATGGAGCCGAGCCCGACGTTGCGACACCGATCCCCGACAATGGTGGCTGCTGCGCACCTGCGTAGCTTTATGAAGGCTGATATCTGCTATGCGCAATATTTTGTTTCTGTGCACCGGTAATTCTGCGCGCTCAATCATGGCCGAAGCCTATTTAAACCAGGCTGGCGCTGGGCAATGGCGCGCTTATTCGGCCGGATCGCAACC
>JAJFGD010000019.1 GCA_021776315.1 Hyphococcus sp.
GGCGTCATGGGACAGCCATGTTTTTCGAGGAATTCACGCGGCAAATATAATCGCCCTTCCTCTGCATCTTCTTCAATGTCGCGCAAAATGTTCGTGAATTGCAGTGCATCACCGAGCGAAATAGAAAATTCATCCGCCACATCATTTTTTGGCGCACCAAAGACCGGCATAGACAGCTGCCCCACGGCACCCGCTGCCCGCCTGGTATAGGCAAAAAGTGTTTCCAGATCCGGCGCTATGATCGGCCCCCGCGCATCCATCTCCATTCCTTCAATCACCAATAGGAATTCTTCCTTCGGCAAATCAAAGTTGTGCACTGTTTCAAGCAACGCCACGCCGGTTGGGGTTTGTGGTTTTTGTTCGTAAAGGCGATCTATTTCTTCACGCCAAGCGGCAAGGCCTTCGCGCTTTTCTTCCAGCGTCCCCCCTTCATCCGCAATGTCGTCGACTTCACGACAAAAGGCGTAAACCGCATACATGCCTTCGCGTCGCGCTTTCGACAATATCCGCATACCGGGACCAAATGAGGTCTTCGATCTTTTCACGGTGTCATATGCGTGTTGACGCGCATCAATCATGGATATGCCCGGCGTCGCACTCGTCATATCAAACGCCTTTACCGGCCTGAAAAAATCCCGAAACAACACCGCGCATGCCGGAGGATGCGAAATCAATTTTCGACAGGGCGACGCGGGTCGCCAAAGGGTCGCCTTTGCGCAACAGTGAAATCAATCGATCGGCCAACCGAACAATCACTGCCGATTCCATGGCGAGATGTTTTGACTTTAAAGCAGCGGGCAGTTTTCGCGCATCAACCATCAGCGCTTCACACCCATCCAGCATTCTATCCATCACTTGACGGAAACCTGGAGATACGGATAGTCGATCAACAACCGTGATGTCTTCATCAACCTCCGCGAGCCAATCACTAATAATATAGATGCGATCAAGTTCGCGCCGATCATCACCACAATCTTGCAAATGATTGACAATTTGAAGCACCGTGCAAAGGGCATCAGAATATGGATAGCCCGACTTGTCCTCGCCGTGGAGATCGAGCAAATAACGACCAACGGGATTGGCCGAAAGCTCACAATAACCGAGCAATTCTTCCCATGTCGCATATCGTGTTTTCTGCGAATCCTGGACAAAAGCGGCGACCAAGTCAGACCCATGTTTCGTCGTCACGTTGGTTTCTGCCAGGCTTTCACGCAGAGCATGAGCTTTGGCATATTCCTCGCCTAGTCCTGGCGCACCTCGCAATGCTGCATCAAAGGCACGCAAACGAGCGATCTTCTCTTCCGATGCCAATTCTGCATTGTCAGCAATATCGTCAATGGCACGGGCAAAATCATAATAAATCGCTACATGTGGCCGCAAATGTTTGGGCAAAAGGAATGACCCGACCGGAAAATTCTCGTCCTTCGCGCCCTTACCAGATGGCGTTTCCGCGACTGATGGTTGGGCGTCCGATTGCGGTGTTTCGGGTGATGTTTGAATTGCTGAAGTCATGGCTGCGCACCATAAGGGATTTTGCCTAATTTCCAAGAAGGACTGGGCGGCAAAAATCGCCTTGGCGCAAGGCGCAGCGCGGCGTAAAGCATTCTCCATGACCTTAGCCCTAATTTCCCTCACCGCCTTCGCCGCCTGGATCTACCTCACTTTTTTCCGTGCTGACTTTTGGCGGGCCGATCAACGGCTCCGCGATGGCAAATTGCCAATCCAATGGCCGGAGGTGGTTGTGGTCATCCCCGCCCGTGATGAGGAAGCCAGTATCGGCCGCGTGGTAAAATCCCACCTTGGTTATGGGTATTCGGGCACCTTAACCGTCGTCCTCGCCGATGATGGTTCCAGCGATGAAACCGTCAAACGCGCCAAGGAAGCTGCAAAGGGCCAGGTCAGAGAACTTGATATCATTTCAGTGCCGCCGCTTCCTGAAGGGTGGTCGGGCAAGCTCTGGGCCGTGCACAACGGGCTATTGCGAGCAAAAGAAATTGCACCCAATGCAAAATACGTTCTTTTGAACGATGCTGACATTGCCATGGCGCATGGTTCGGTACGCCGTCTCGTAGCAAAAGCAGAGCGCGATAACCTTGCGCTGGCCTCTCTCATGGCACGATTAGATTCGCGCGGCACTTGGGGTGGGTTACTGGTCCCCGCCTTTATCTATTTTTTCCAAATGCTTTATCCCTTTCGCCTAGCTAATGACCCAACGGAAAATCTAGCGGCGGCAGCGGGCGGATGCATGTTGGTGCGGTTGACGGAATTGGAAAAAGCAGGCGGTGTTGAAGTCATCAAAGATGCATTGATTGATGATTGCGCATTGGCAAAGGCAATCAAAGATACAACACCCGCAACTAAAATATGGTTGGGCCTCGCCAATAGAGATGCTGTGAGTTTACGCGACAACCAGTCACTATCCTCAATCTGGGATATGGTCGCCCGAACGGCCTATACGCAATTGAAATATTCGCCAGCTTTGCTTACGGGCACCATCATCGGCTTGTCCTTGGTATTTCTGGTGCCACCCCTCCTCGCCCTAACTGTATTATGGCATGGTAATATCAGCATTACTGCCCTTAGCTTTGCGTCATGGGGGCTCATGGCACGGAGCTACCGGCCGACTTTAACCCTATATGACCGACCCGCATGGGAGGCATTCACTCTACCGATTATTGCTGCGCTCTATGGTGCCATGACAATTTCATCTGCGCAAAGACACTATCGCGGTGAAGGCGGAAAATGGAAGGGCCGAACATACTAAACACATACAGAAATGCGGTACAGCACTGATCTATCAGGTCGCTTTTGCGACGCGGTCATGCTACGCCAAACAACAAATCTAACAAGTCGTTTTAGGGGTGGTGTCATGGCTATTGCCAGATCGAAATTAATCATTGCAGCAATCATTGGCGGCACTAGCTTCGCCCTTGCTGATCCAGGTAACGCACAAAGCCGTGCCTATGACTGGCTCACGGTCGGCGAACCGTCTGGGGAGATGATTGTCGATACCGATGATGATGGCACACTCTCATTATCTTTTTCGTTCAATGACCGTGGTCGGGGCCCAGAACTAGAAGCGCAATATCGCTTTGATGAAAATGGCATTCCGATTTTCATACATGTCGAAGGCCTAAATTATACAAAAGGTAGTGTTGACGAGACTTTTACGATTGAAAACAACGTCGCTCATTGGGACTCAGACGGTGTTTCAGGTGAGCAACCCATTTCTACATCGTCGCTTTATAATTCAGGTGCGGCGGCAACCCTGCCCGAACATGCCGCCATTCTAGCACGCGCCTTGTTGAACGATCCTGATCAGGCGATGCCAACACTGCCCTTTGGTGAATTGACAGTTCAAACGATAGAGACCGTTGAGTTTTCAGGGCCAGACGGGGTCGTACCCGCAACACTTTATGCGCTGCAGTCCAGCACCCCTTACCCAAGCTATGTTTGGCTTGATGAAGATCAAAACCTTTTCGGTACCGATTATGGATGGTTTGCGATTGCGCCGAAAGGCATGGCCCATGCCATGCCCATCATGAAGGAAAAACAAGACAACGCCACGGACGCACGTACGGCAGAATTGACGAACACCCTTCGACAAGACGCAAGTGGTCTTGTTGTGATCACAAATGCCCGACTATTCGACAGCTTGTCCGGCGACGTTATGCGCGACGCAACCGTGTTTATTCATGATGGCGTGATTTCGGCCGTTTATGACGGTGATGTTGACATTCCGGATGGTGCCAAAGAGATCGATGCTGACGGTAAAATGTTGATGCCCGCTTTGTGGGATATGCATGCCCATATCGGCACCAACAATGTCTTTAATTACCTTTCCGCCGGTGTCGTCAATATTCGCGATATGGCGAATGACCCTGATTACCTATTGCGGATCCGCCGCATGATTAATAAAGGCACAATTGCTGGCCCTGACCTTCATCTAATGGGTTTTATTGATCAACGGTCAGAATATTCCGCACCAACCGGCAATCTTGCAGAAACACTCGACGATGCGATCAGGTTTGTCGACTGGTACGCACAGCGCGGATTTCGCGGCATCAAACTATATAGTTCAATTAATCCTGATTGGGTCGCGCCAATCGCTGAACACGCACATGCCCTTGGCATGACCGTATTGGGTCATATTCCCTCTTCGATGACAGCCGAACAGGCAATTCGTGCGGGTTATGATGAAATTACCCACATCAACATGTTATTTTTGAATTTCATGAATGCTGAAGAAATCGATACACGCACGCCCCAACGCTTTATCGTTCCCATTCGCGAAGGTGGAAATCTTGATCTGGAATCCGATGAAGTTGTTGATTTCATCGCCTTGATGAAAGAACGCAATATAGCCCATGATCCAACCTATACGATCTTCCGCAGCATGTTTGTCTCCGTACCTGGTGAGGTTTCTCTCGAGGCCAAACGATATTACGAAAACCTGCCGGAAGCAGCGCGGCAAAGCATGATCGAAAAAGAAGGGTTCAACAAAGGACTTGAGGCGGAAGGCCGTGAGTCAGCAGAGGTCGCGCGCGCCCTTATTCGCACGCTGCACGAAGAAGGCATCCGACTATTGCCTGGCACTGATGCTGCTTATCCCGGCTTTGTATTGTTACGAGAACTTGAACTCTATGCAGATGCGGGCATCCCTGAAAATGAAGTTCTACAGCTCGCAACGATCGAATCGGCACGTCATTTAGGATTGGATCAATCGCTGGGTTCAATCACCCCATCAAAACGAGCGCATCTTATCCTCGTGGATGGCGATCCAACGCGACGGATCACGGATCTTTTAAAAGTTGATCTCGTGATTAAAGACACGGCGATGTATAAACCGTCTGAAATCCACGAAACATTTGGCATAACACCTTTTGAATAGGTCTGTTCACCGCCGTGTCACCGACTTGGTGTGGCACCTTTTAAGCTGGGTAGCCCAAACATTGCCAATTGCAAACTATTGGCAATGCGTTCCGCGCGTTCCATGAAATAGATGACCGCCGCTGGCGACGGCGCTGTATCTTTCAGCGTTTGGTGAAAAAGCGATAACCATGTCTCGAAATGCTTTTGCGTCACTTGGCTTAGCTGCTGATGTTTCGGCACCGGTTTACCAGAATATAAACCAGCATTTAGCGCAACCGATGCCCAGAAGTTTTTCATGCGGACCAGATGCGGATCCCAATTGTCGCCAATAACCTTTTCAAAAATTGGTCCTAGGTCTGAATCCGCTCTCACCCGTTCATAAAACGTTTCGACTAATTCAGAAATATAGACCTCGTCGATGCCCATTGACGTTGCATTTGACTGTATCGCTTTTCTGCGTTCCTCAGCAGTTCGAATTTCTGTCGCCATTACGCCGCCTCTATTTGAAGGAGCGTGTGTAATTTCGCGTTGCGACGCACGAGATGGTCGATCGTATATTTATCTAGCACCGACAAAAAGGCATTGACCGCTTCGCCAAACACGCCCTTCAAGCGACAAGCAGGTGTAATGGCGCATTGATTGGCACCGCCCTGGAAACATTCGACGATGGCAAGATCAGCCTCCATCAAGCGCACAATATCACCAATAACAATTTCGGATGCCGGTTGCGCCAGATGTAGCCCCCCTGATCGACCACGCACAGTGGCAATCACCCCTTCTTTTCCCAAGGTATGAGCCACTTTCATCAAATGGTTTTTTGAGATGTCATAGCGCTCTGCGATCTCCGCAATCGTGCATAAATGGGCTTCATTCACGGCTAAATGCATTAATAGCCGCAAGGCATAGTCGGTCTGTAGGTTCAGTCGCATCGATTTTCCTCAAAAGATGTATTTTATATATTGTATTTTTAATCCAAATGCAATAGATAAGATGTATATCATATCCATCTTATGGAGATAATGATGAATGCATCACTGGCTACACCCTTAGAAACCACCGCATTTGAAGCTGAATTGGAGGCTGCAAAGTCCTTTGACACCTCGCCGCATTTGACCGTCATTGACGGTTCACAGTCCTCAAAACCGAACCAATCCTTGCATAGCGCCGTATTCAAAACCCTCGGGGCCGTGAATGCTGCAATTCTTGGCGTGTTTTGGTGGACGTTTCGCGGCGATGGAGAAGCCTTGTTTATGATTGCCGTTTCCGCAATTTACCTCGCCGCGTATTTGGGAACACCCTATATTATGAATCGCGCTGCCAAAATTGATGGGCAGCAAACTAAATCCTACTATCATTTTTTGCGCGAACCATTTGAAACCTGGACCGGTGTCATCACTGGTCGCGAAGCCTTGCTGCAGGTGATATTAATTCCAAGCGCAATCTTAATCGCTGTAATTGGCATGAGTTTTATTATCGGAGCCAGTCACTAACCCCTAACCCTTCTTATTTTTCCAGACCCTATTTGGAGACTTTTGATCATGACTGAACCACGTCGCCTCCCCGAAGATGTAAAGCCATACTCCCAATCTCCAATTTTTACGGCCGAAACGGTGCCTGAAAAACTGCTCGGGCATCACAATCTAAAACCAGGTACCTGGGGCTTAATGCATGTCGAAAAAGGTAACGTGCAGTTCTTTGTTGAAGATCAACAAGACCCGATTGCAAAACTCAATGCGCAGGATAGATTTGTCATCGTGCCGGAAGAACGCCACTACATCAAAGTTTCAGAAGATGCCCGTTTGTATATCGAATTTTGGAAATGAACGCGTTCCTACCCCAACCATCGAGACGTTACGTTTCCAAAAGACGTTTTGGATGACGACCATCCACATAGCCCATAAAAGGGGAATGAATTGAATAGCCAATCAATTCTTGCGTGCGTGGTGAAAGGGTTCGCGCAATTTTTGCTGGAACAGCCAAAGCCATATTTTCCAGCGGGCGTGTCCATCCGGGACAATATTGAGGTGTAACGATAAGACGAGATGATTTCGATTTGTTAGCACCACCGCGATGCCACAATGTCCCCTTTGCGATCATCAATGACCCAGCGGGCATCGTCACTTTAAAAGCATCGTCTCGCGCGCCGGGGTCACCATCTCTTTGCATCCGTGGTGCGAAATCTTTCTCGTTTACAGCACCATTGATATGATCGTCTGGCCATAGATGACTACCGGGCAATATTTCTGTTGCCCCATTCGTTTGGGTCAGATCATCGATCGCCCAGAATGTGCTGACACCTAAGGATGGCCTTGGGCGCGGCCACTGGTAGTGGCTATCGTCAAAATGCCAAGGTTGTGCGGTTTCTCCTGGGTGCAGATTGATTGCCAGGCATGCAGATAACAAACATTCAGGTCCCAAATCCGCTTCAGCAAATGCAAGCGCCAATGGATGGGTTACCAAGGCGTCAAACACAGGTGATTTGCCAAGCAATGCATAAATGCGGTTGGACTTATGGCCTTCAAACTCATTTCGCCCGGTAATGTCGCGATCTAAATATTGTGCCAGGGCTGACCGGATCGCTTTCAACTGCGCCGACGTCAACACGCGCTCGAAGACAATAAATCCTTCTTGGTCAAATTGTTTTTGCCAATCATCCAACGAGCGCCCTTCGAGCCATGTCGAAATAGAAGCTGCCTGTGCGGAATTTTTATTTGATCGCGGCTGCATGACGAACCCTCAAATGAGACGCGAGTATTTTGGCGCAGATTGTACTAAACCTAAACCGATTTCAGCAGTCCTGCTTGTTCAAACCAAGCCAGCGTTTCATCAAGCGCCGGATCAACGGCGCTCGAACGCCAACTCAGTTCCGCTGCCGCCTTTTGCGAAGAGAACGAAACCTGGCGCCCGGCCAGCCGGACCCCCGTCAAAGGTGCTTTTGGTGGGTTATTCGTCAGGGCGGCGACGAGCTTCGTATCCACAACACCAGCCGCCAATGCCACAAAATAAGGCATTTTGACCTTCGGCATTTTTTGCCCAGTTTTATTTTCTAACTTGCTAAGAAGCGTCGACATTTCCAGGTTTTCACCGCCAAGCAAATAGCGCTCACCTTTTCGGCCATGATCGCGAGCAGCAATTAATCCATCGGCCAGACTTTCGACTGGTACAAAGTTCAATATGCAGTCGATAAAGGCCGGCGTTGCACCATTGACAAAATCGAGGATCATTTGTGTTGGCGGGGTTAAGGCATCGTCACCGGGGCCAAGAGGTTCTGTCGGCATTGCAATGACGCCGTCAAGGCCATCTTCTATCGCGTTCTCAATGATATGTTCTGCTTGCAATTTTGAGCGTGGGTAAGCACCGAGCATTTCATCTAACCCAAGGCGCATAGTCTCATCGGCGGATGATGAACCGATTGGTGTTTTTTTGCCCACCAAGGTCGTCAAACTTGAACAATGAACAAAACGACGAACACCAGTCGCAATCGCCGAACGTGCGACCAATTTAGTTCCATCGGCGTTGATCTCACCAAATACTGTTTCGTTCGGTGACCAGAGTTGCGCATTGCCAGCAAGGTGAAACACTGAATTCACGCCGACCATGGCCTGGTTAAGCGCTTCAGGATCTAAGATGGACCCTTGAATATCGTCATCATGGGAACACGCCGTCAAATCGAAGCTGCGTACCCGCTCCCCACGTTCGCGGAGCTTTCGGACGAGATGTTTGCCAACAAATCCAGCGCCGCCAGTTACTAGAGCAATATCCGTCACAAGCCATCCGTCATGAGGCCGCGTCACACACCAAAACACCTTTGTCGGTGACCGAACCCGCTACTAACCCACGTTTGGATTCAACGGCAATTGTCGCTGCGCTAAATAGCTTCCCCGATGGGTCATCCATAAGCACATCGACCGCGCCAGTCTCAGGGTTAGCTTTAACAATCCGCGATGGCGCTTTCCCGAGCCCCAATTTGCGATTGAACATGAGGCGTATCAGATTTTGGTGGGTCGCCGCGACAACGCCACCATCATATGAGATGGAAAGATTATCCGGTCCACCCGGAACGTCGATACGCGATATAGTTTCAACACCATTTGACCGTTCTGCCATCAACAACAGAGCATTCTCACGCGTAGCGGCGAGGACAATATTGCCACCTTGGGTGCGTGTTAAGCCGTTCGCAAAAGCCGCTTCATTGAACACCGCGCCACTATGATTGCTGGTTAGGCCGCTGCGCTTGAGGTTAAATACGTCTTCGAGCGGCTCACGCCAATTACAGGCACCGTGATCAAATGACGTAAAAATCTGCTGCTCAGTGACCAGCACATCATTTGCAGCACAAGGCGAGTCCTCAACAGTCCCAACAAAGACTTCGCCATTGGCACCAATGCGTTGCAATCGTGGTGTCTCTATCCAGCGGTCATTGATACGTTGGTAAGTTCGATTGATAAAAACCAACTCGTCATTGCTGGCGTCATAGGACAATCCGTGGGGACGCAATCCTCCGCCAATATCGTCGGGCGAAACCATCGACGTAACACCAATCGACTGGTCATTAGCGTCGAATAATTGATCGATCGATACGCTGTAGATTCCACCCTGCGGCAAGGTACTCGCCCGTTTGCGGGCTGCCTTTTCAACGGCACGCCGGTCATAAGCTGAAAGAAACAACCGACCCGTTTGGCGGTCAATTTCTATATCCTCGACACCACGCAATTCATTGCCGCTTACGGCATCTACTAAAGCCACGCGACGACATTGCTCGCTGGCATATTGGACACTCGGCAATTCTTGCTCCGCGCACCCCAATACCACCAGAAAACCTAAAGCCGTCGCCGTATTACGCTGCAGTTTCCCCATGCTGCGTACCCTCTTTGTTATTTGTACCCGGTCGATCATAGCCCCATTTTTCAAGAAAATAACCGAGGCGATTTTCAACCTTCACCGCAACCTCATCAGAATAGGCGAAGCTGTTCTTTTTAAAGCTTTTTATTGAGGATAGATAGGCCTCAAAATCCCCACGACTAGTGTCAAATCCAGGCAACCCGAGGGCTGCATAGACTTTTTCCACAGTCTCCAATGGTGCCGCATCGAGCTCCTCATAGCGCAATTCAACCAACTGTTCTGGCGGAACGCTCGCCGCCACCTGCTCATAGTCCTTCATCATGCGCTCATAGACTTCAAAGATCGCCTCATCGATATCCACATGATCGTAACTTTGCAGTGCAAATTCCTTCAGCAATTTTTTGTAGAAGTTTCTCATCGACAGAAATACTTCATACGGATTGCGATGAATGTGAATGAACTTCGCGTTCGGAAACATTTCGCGCAGCATTTCAAAACGCCCCGTATAAACAGGGTTTTTAATTAAGAGAGGTCGCTTGCCTTGATGCAAATAAAGCTTGCGTAAAAAATAAGTAAACTGGCGTTGCCAGCCCCGAATATCCGCGGTCGAACAACCGTCAAAAAACAATCCGCGACGCACATTCTCAGCAAATGCTTTTGGAAAATAAATGCCGTGATAAAAAGAGACTTCCGACATATTCGCAATCGCGATTTCGTCCTCTTGCGGACTGTCGGGTTTCACCGGAATGTTATCAATGTATCGGTGCTTGGGTAATGCGCGTTCGAGCAACGGATTGAACACGCGGGCTAATCCAAAAAGATCCCATGGCAACCCGGTGGCAACTGGCGGTACAAAACCCCAAGCACGGCTCTGGCACATAATATTATAAAGATGCGTAGTCCCTGATCGCCAATGGCCCAGAATAAATACTGGCGGCGGCATGTTATCCATCAGCGGAAGGCGACTTTCCATGGCCAGCTTTTCTGCTGTCGAAAATGGCCAGCGGCCCAAAGCCGCCAAACCAATGGCCGCGCCGGAACCCACATGAGACGGCAGACCTGATCGCCCGATCACTGCCCCAAGAGTTCCAATATTCGCTCCGCTTAAAGGGTGCGCCATGACATCGTCCCATCGATCATTCGTTAACAATTTGCGGGCATAGCGCAGTATGAGCGGTATATCCAGAATCCCGGTCGCCATTTCACAACAAACAGGGCTATCAAGTCACAAAATCAACGATATTTCAGGTTATGATTAACCAAGCCGTGACAGTGTCGGGCGAGTAAAAATGCGGCGATCCGAGTGCGACCATTGGGACCGAATAATTGTCCATTCCCGCCTGTTTTGCCCCAGTTCAGTGAGTAGGTTCTTGAGTTTTCGCGCATATCTATTTGTTATGGCTGTGATTTTCCAGGCGACCTTCGGTGCTGGACTAGCCCCTGCGTTTGCAGCCGAAGATTTTGAAATCTCTTATACAGGTGTCTCTGGCGAGCTATTGGGCCAGTTAAAACAAATCTCGGAAATGGAAAAAGGTGTCCGCACCTATCCCACCAGCGCGTCCCTTCGTCGTGCTGCCGAACATGACCGACAGGCTTTCGAGGACGCCTTAACCGCCGCTGGTTTTTACGCTGGGAAAACAGATTTCAACATTACCCCTGCTACCGAAGCTGAGAAAGCAAAGGTTAATTTTCTTCTCCAACCTGGCCGAGCCTTCACAATAGCTGAATACGAAATTCTATATAGTGATGACGTGGCCGATCGCCCCCAGTCTTTTGCCGAGGCTGGACTGGGCACCAATGGATCCGCAGCCGGTGCAGACTTGCGCAGCTTGCAGGTCAATTTTTTGAGTCACCTTTGGAATAATGGGTACCCAGCCGCAACAATCGTCGCGCGGCGTGCCATTGCCAATATGGAGACTGGGACCGCGAATGCAGTCTTCGTTTTCAATAGTGGCCCAAAAGCGAATTTCGGAAATTTATTCATTGAAGGCGCTGATCGCACGGATCCTGATTACGTTCGTGCCATGCAAACATGGAAACCTGGTGATGAATTTGAACGAGCAACCATGGTGCAATACCGCGACCGACTCGCGGCAACGGGGTTATTTTCCACCATCGATATTTCACCTGGACCTCCGGATAAATCTGGAGCGGCCCCAATTTATGCCCGCCTAAATGAACGCAAACGACGGACAATTGGCGCAGGCCTTTCTTTATCCACCACAGACGGTGTCGGCGGCCGCTTATTCTTTGAGAACAGAAACCTATTTCATCAAGGTGAAACGGGACGCCTTGAATTGCGGGCATCAAATCTCGAACAGGCCGTCACCTTTGACTTCCTAAAACCCCTTCCCCGCATACCAGGGCAGGCCTTTGGAAATTTTGGATTTACCAATGAAACCACGGACGCGTTTGACGCGCGTTCAATCAATGCAAGTGGCGGTCTTTCGAAAAAATGGCTGAAAGAGCGACTTGAAACACGCGCGGCGGTCGGGCTTGAAACGTCAAGTGTCAGGGCCAACGGAACAAAAGAGCGCACATATTTTGTTTCAACACCTTTATCCGTGGTTTGGAATTCAGAAAATGATTTGCTCAACCCAACAAAAGGCGTCCAGACGCGCTTGGCTGTGACACCCTATACGGGGAGTGATAGCTTCACCCAATCCGAATTTTCAGCGCGCACACGCGTAACGTTCGGCAAAGATGATCTAATAACCCTCGCGGGTCGCTCTGCCGTTGGGGCGACCTTCGGGACGTCCCTCGTGAACCTGCCGCGTAACAAACGCTACTATGTTGGCGGTGCGGGTTCTGTACGCGGGTTCGGGTTTCAAGAAGCTGGACCACTCGATGGAGATAATGATCCGATTGGTGGCCGGTCTTATATCGAGTCTGCAATTGAAGCCCGCGTAAAACTAACCAATGAATTGCAAATCGCTGGATTTGCTGATGCAGGATCTGTCTCAGCACGCACCCTGCCCAATTTCGGCGAAGAATTTTTTGTCGGTGTTGGTGGCGGCGTGCGTTATTTCACGCCTATTGGTCCAATTCGGGCTGACATCGCTTTCCCACTAAATGCACGCGACAGCGACCGTAGCTTTCAATTGTTCATTGCCATTGGACAACCATTTTAATGCGCCGGTTCTTAATCATATTCACAGGCATGATTGCCGGGCTACTCCTGATCGGCGTACTAGGCACTGCTTGGCTTTTTCAAACAAACTCTGGCCGGCAGTTTTTGATCACTCAAGCCGAAACACAGATCAGCAAAGCCATTGGTAGTGACGTATCGATCAACGAGTTGCATGGGCCGTTACCGTCACAGCTTACATTGAACGATGTGACCTTCGCCGACGCCGATGGCATATGGATGACTGTAAAGCGTGTTGAAATCGTCTGGCACCCGTTTCGCCTTCTCAAAAACCAGGTGGATATTTCTCAAATTACCATCGCCGATACCCTTTTGATTCGCACACCTGCAACGGCTAGCACCGAACCAGAAGATAATCAGTCACTAAATATCGGCCTTCCGAACGACTTGCCCCATGTGGCCATTGAACAGATCGTCCTTGAAAATTTCCAATCCACACTTACCAATGAGATTGTGCGCCTAGATGGTGTCAGCAAGCTTGCGATGGGCGACTCAATGGTTGATGCGCGCATCAACCTGACGAGCCAAGACAACAAAGACAATATTGACATCACGCTCGAGCTCACTCCAGACGCTGAAAACATATTTGTTGATGCAACATTGATTGCCGATATCGGCGGCGTCATCGATGCTTTCGCAAATTTAGATGGCCCCCTATTTATCAACGCCACGGGCGACAGCCCGACCAATGATGCTTTGGTCAATATCAACGCACAAATTGCGGACTATGGTTCAGTGGACGCCGCGCTATCGGGGAATTTTGCTGAACTAAACAATATTGCATTTTCAGCACTCTTCTCGCCTGGATCGGCACTATCGACGATTGAAGAGTTTGCCCAACCGATTTCATTGCATTCACTTTTTACGCAAACATCCGACGACGCGGTTTTGACAATTACACAATCAACGTCGGCCATTGGATCAATTAGCGGGCACCTGGAATGGGTCGACCGCCGCCGAAATTTAGTGAAGGTCAAAGCAGATCTCGTTACCAAATTCGATGAAGCATACCAACCTGAACTGCAAGACGTCGTCGGCCCAATAGTTCAGACACAGATTGACGTACGGCAAAGACAAGATGATTACGCGATTATGGCAATTGCAACATCAGACCGCGTTTCCATCGAAATTAATGAAGGCTCGACAAATCTGAAAAATATATTTGACGGCGTTATGCAGGTAACTCTCAAACAAGGTAGTGCGGTACGGGTCCCAATCCCCGATGGCGTATTTGAAAGCAAATTTCAAATTGATGCGAACGCGCAAGCCACACTTTCAGAAATCATTGCCAATTTCGACGATGGCAGTACATTGGGTGGCGACGCACGCTATTCATTCACAGATGAAACAGTCACATTAACGGGCAATGCCACAGTCACACCCGCATTTATTCAAACAGTCGGATTGCCCTTAATTCCCACGAGACCAATTTCGGGTGTTTTTGAACTCAGCGGCCCAATAGACAATTTTACTGCACGCGTGGAAGTTGACACGCCATCCATCTCAATGGGTGATGGGCTCGCGCCGCCACTGTCAATTGCAGCTGCATTTGCCGGGTTACCAAAGCTACCAACGGGCGAACTGAACGCGCGCAGTCTAAATGGCGACGGTCAACTCAAGATGACGACACGATCTTCTCTTGATGGAACAATCACTATTCCTGAGCTGCTCTATTCAGGTCCAGCGTTCCAACTAAATGGTCATGGTTTGGTCAATCCTAGATCCGAATCGATATCAGTTAACGCAACCTATATTGGGCAAGACGGCGCCGCACCATGGCCAGGCTTTTCTCTTGTTGGAAAAGCAATCATGGACGGCACGTATTCTGTCGCCGAACAAAAAATGATTGCAACATTTAGCGCAGATAAATTCCAGACGAACAACATAGCGATTGGGGGATTGGAGCTTTCAGCAAATGGCACGCCTAGCAATGCAATGCTGGTGCTTACCACCGATAGAATTTCAATTCCACAGATTGGGGACACCAGAAGCCTCAAAATACTTGGCGCACTCAACCTTGATGACTCAATTCAATTAACGTTGAACAATGCAACGGGCATTGTGACAGACACAAGCTTCTCCCTAGTGCAACCATCTGTCATTTCGATTGATGATGGCATTTCAATTGACGATTTTATGATGAAATGGGGCGACACAGGTTCTGTCGCTCTGGATGGATCAATGTCAGAGCATCACTGGCGCGCAGATCTTTTGATGAGTGATGTGTCGCTTCCCGGCGCTGACAGTATCATTTCACTAGAGCTCGCGCTTGATACGGATTTAAAATCAGCCGCCCAGGGTGAATTCAAGCTGCAGTCACTTTTAACAACGGCTCAAGCATCTGCGATTACGGGCAACCTCAGCTGGAACCAGAGACAACTAACTTTGGCGAGCGCAGGAGATAATGACATATTTGATATGCGCATTCATCTGCCGGCAATTTTGACAAGGCAGCCTAAGCTGTCAATCGAGACCATGGGGGCAATTGAAGGTTATGCGCGTTACACAGGCCCCGTTGGTGTGATTGCAGCGTATTTACCGCCTGACCTCCAATCACTGGAGGGCACCCTGAAATCAGACCTTACAATAGGCGGTGAATTCAGTGACCCGAAATTCTCAGGCACCGCGGCCCTTACAGACGGGGCTTTCACCGAACTCCGCACAGGAATGTCGCTTGCTGACCTACATGTAGAAGCTGATGCCGACTATGCGAGTACGGGTAGCATCATTCGTTTTTCCGGTGGGGCCCGTGGCGCAGAACAATCCGTCAAAGACACAATCACATTAACCGGTGCATTGAATGTCACGGACACGTCAGAAATCAACCTATCCATCATGCTCGACAATGCGTCTCTGTCCGCATTTCCCATCAACACCGTTCTGGCGAATGGTGAAATCAACATCACAGGGTCGCTCGATTCATTATCGGCAACCGGTGACATCACGATTGACGAGCTCGATGCAGAAATCATTGTACCAGAAAATACCGGTTTGATTGGCATTGATGTCATGGCCTATAATGAAAACGCCGATGACACGCGCCCATTGTTTGAACAACCACAGTCAGAGATTGCCTATAACCTTAGCGTATCAGCCGACGATCGGATCTTTGTGCGTGGTCGTGGCCTCGAAAGCGAATGGTCGGCCGACATTGACATTGAAAACACAAATGAAGATGCGTTAATCACGGGTTCTATGAACCTTCGGCGCGGTTGGTTGGACTTTTCCGGGCGACGGTTCGATCTTACAACTGGCCGTATTACTTTTGACCGTTTATCGCCAAACAATCCACTCATCGACATTCAGTCGGCCCACCAAACATCGGATGGGGTCACCGCAGTGATTGCCGTATCCGGCAGGGCTGAGAGCCCATCCGTAACGTTGACATCCACCCCCACGCTTCCCTCGGAAGATGTCATGGCACTTGTTTTGTTCGGCAAACCGGCTGGCGAACTTTCCGCCCTGGAATCGCTACAAACGGCACAGGCCTTAGCGTCTCTTGGCGGCATTGGTCCCTTTGGTGGTGCAGGCGGGGTGACTGGTTCAATCCGCGAAGCGATCGGGCTTGATCTCTTGAATTTTGATATTGATCCCGAGAATGGTGGCGGATCCCTAACTGTCGGAAAGTATGTTGCTGACGGGTTTTTCGTTTCTGCTACGCAAGATGCACAAGGTGAAACCGGTGCCGTGCGCGTCGAATATGAAATCACTGACAATATTTCGATAGAGTCAGAGATTCAGCAAGATGGCGATCAAACCTTTTCCGCCAATTGGAAACGCGATTTTTAAGAAGCCGCCAGCAACAATGATGCAAGTTTGTTCTTGTGATAGGCAGCGTCACCAAATTGCGCCCCATGCCAGATTGCCCGCCGGCGATAAAGTTGAGCGTCGCAATCATAGGTAAAACCAAACCCGCCATGAAACTGAATAGCAC
The DNA here is from genome assembly GCA_021776315.1 of Hyphococcus sp. Classification (GTDB taxonomy): domain Bacteria; phylum Pseudomonadota; class Alphaproteobacteria; order Caulobacterales; family Parvularculaceae; genus Hyphococcus. The sequence continues at coordinate 16,797 of JAJFGD010000019.1, forward strand.
GGTCGGCAGCAAAGGAATAAGCATTATCAGCTTGCACTTTAGCCATGCGTGTGGCGATTTCGCCAGTGCCTTGTTCATCGAAACAGTTTGCAGCACTGTAAAGATGTGAACGCGCTTGTTCATATCCAATGAATGCATCGACAGTCGGATGTTTCAGTCCCTGATAGGACCCGATCAGCTTGCCAAACTGCTTTCGTGTTTTCAAATACTCAATGGTGTAGTCAATTACCGCAATGGTGCCACCGACCATTTCTGCAGTACTCAATAGGTTGGCGGTTAAATGCAGATGAAGCAATGTTGCTGGCGCTTTTTCTGGGCTGAGAAGTGCATCGGCCGGCAACGAAATGCCATCGAGCGTCAATTCATAGCTACGCCGGGTTTCATCAATAATAGTTTCACGGCGAAGCGCATTCTCAGGAATGTTCTTTTTTTCAATTACGACTAGAGCGGGCGCGTTTTTGTAGGTCACCGAGACGATGATCCAATTGGCAATCGCTGCATCGCAAACAAATTGCTTGACGCCGCTAAGTGTCAGTTCATCTCCTACGGATTGTGCCTGCGCATCGATATTCACGAGGTTCCACTGGTTGGTAGGTTCCGCGAGAGCCATGGTCGCGACATCGCCTTCGACGATACGCGGTAACAAAAGTTGCTTTTGCTGCTCCGTACCACCGCGCAGCACCGCTTGTATCGCTAAGGTGGTGGATGCAAACGGTGTCGCCATGAGGAAACGGCCCATTTGTTCCATCACCGGCGTAACTTCCGCCATCGACAATCCGGCCCCACCATAGTCTTCCGGAACAGTAATCCCGAGCCAACCGAGCGCCGCTATTTCATTCCAAATATCTGGGTCATAACCTGCCTCATCATCTAGAAGAGAACGCACTTTTTTGATGGGAGATTTATCCCGACAAAAATTCGTCGCAACCTCAAGCAAATCAGTTTGCGCTTCGCTCCAACCCATACGGCCAAGATGATCCATGTCCTTCGCCGCTCCTATTTTTTTGGTAAACCGAGCACATGCTCGGCAATGATATTGCGCTGAATTTCAGAAGTGCCGCCACCAATCGTCGCGCCAAAAGAATTTAGATAACTACGGGTCCATAAACCACCATCGACGGCATTCTCGTCACCAACGTAGTATCCACCATTCGAGCCTAACAACTTCATGGCAAATGCACTAAGGCGCTGCACAAAATCAGTCCACATCAGTTTTGAAGACAAAGACAATGCCATCGGTCGGTCTTGGTTCAGCGGCACCACATTGCCACGCTGATTACAAAGTCCAAGCGATTGCCCTTCAATGAGGAAGTCAACCAAGGTATCTCGCATAACCGGATCTTCCATAACGGGCGCACCATCGCGGACCGCTTTTTTCGCTAAATCAAGAATGGCAAAGGCATCAATTGGGGTCATTACATATCCACCAGCCTGTCCACCGCGCGCACCCCGCTCATATTCAAGCGTGCGCATGGCGATGAGCCACCCCTGCCCTTCTTCAGCCATTCGACAATCGGCCGGAATGCGCGCATCGGTGAAAAAGGTTTGGGTAAAGCCATACTCACCGGTGATTTTTCGGATCGGCACCGTTTCAATCCCGTCGACCAACATTGGTGCCAAGAAAAAGCTAAGTCCTGCATATTTGTTTGGCGCGTCTTTATTCGTCCGTGCCAACAGGATCATGTATTTTGCGTAATTGCCTTGGGTCGTCCAAATTTTGGAGCCGTTTAGAATGTATTCATCGCCATCGCGTTTCGCCGTGAGTTGCGCGTTACCAAGGTCGGAACCATTCTCTGGTTCGGAAAAACCCTGACACCAAATATCTTCAGCGGAAAGAATGCCTTTGATGTATTTCTGTTTTTGATCTTCGGAACCAATATCGAGAAGCAGTGGCCCAGTCCAATTGATCCCAATCGCATTCAACATAATCGGAGCCCCCTGGCGACGCATTGCGGCGGTCGCCGCATCTTGGAATGCCTGATCGCGCCCACCCCCGCCATATTCTTTTGGCCATGCCGCCCCGAGATACCCCGCCTCATAAACTTTACGCTGCCAATTTTGCAAGAACTCAAATTGTTGATCCGTCCCAACCTCAAGAAAAGTCAGCGGCAACAAAAAACCAGGGTCTTTTGGTGTGTTTTCTTTAAACCACGCCTCAGCATCGCTGGCGAAGGCTTCGACCTCTTTTGCATCTACATTGGTCATCATTGCCCCTTAACGGTTTTTCTTCGTTAGTCGTTCAAGACGCATTGCCGCCGCGTCTACACGTTCCACAGCATCTGCGAGATCTTTTGACGATAACGGCTTGCTGGTTGCTTGCTTTTCCTCATCGCCGATTAACATCGACACCAATCGATCAACAACAGCATTGAGATCTTTTTTTGTGGATCGCCCTTTGATCAAAATTGTACGCATCGCATATTCAAGGCTGCCAAAGAAGATATCTCGCGTAACCCACGGCGTTTTATCTTCAGCCAGCTCACCTTTCAAAACACCATCTCGCAACACACCATCAAAGACAGCGACATAGTCGCGATTCATTTTGTAAATCTCGCTGCCCTCATAACTTTCAACATTCCGATCAGATGTAGCAACAATTTCCAACAGTCGCCGTTCCCGAAGAATACTTTCCAGATGGTGGCGCGCCAAGAAAGAGAGCTTGGCCTTTGTCGTGTTCACCTTTTCGACGCCACGCTGCGCCGTTTCCGTTAAGCGCCGATAAAAAGCTGCCAACACGGCGCGCGCCAACGCCTCTTTATTATTGAAATAGAGATACAGTGTCCCCTCAGCGACACCTGCCTGTTTGGCAATATCAGACATCGTCGTTTTGGCAAAACCTTGAGCCGCCAGCATCTTATGGGCCACCTCCACAATCGCCTCTTCTTTTGAGGCGACCCGTTCACGCCGTGTTATGGGCACTTTTGAACGGGCTTTTCCACCCGCTCGGGCAGTGGATTTGGGCACAGCTGAATTGACTTTCTTGGAATGAGTTGCATTCATTATTACTGAGTGGTACCTCATTCAGTAGAGTTTTTCAAGCGATTTAAAACCAACAGCACAGCGCGGACATGGCGACAAAAAAAAGAACGATCAAAATTGGTGGGGCAAGTGGCTATTGGGGCGAGAGTGCCATGGCAACTCCCCAATTATTGGCGGCTGGTGGGCTCGACTATATCGTCTACGACTATCTTGCCGAGGTAACCATGTCGATCATGGCCCGGGCAAAACAAAAAGACCCAGCCGCTGGGTTTGCATCAGATTTTGTTAGCGCTGTGTTACGGCCAAATCTGAAAGAGATCGCCAAACAACAGGTCAAAATTATATCCAACGCTGGCGGTATGAACCCGCAAGGCTGTGCAGAGGCGGTAAGGGCCGTGATCGCCGAACAAAAGCTGGACCTCAACGTCGCTGTCATTACCGGTGATGATTTACTGGCCCAAAAAGATGGCATCACAAAATCGGCACCACGGGAGATGTTTACGGATGCTGATTTTCCATCGCCTGAATCAATAGCCAGCATCAATACCTATCTCGGTGCCTTCCCTATCGCCAACGCGCTTGCGCGTAGTGCTGACATTGTCATCACAGGGCGCTGCGTCGACAGCGCGGTTACCCTTGGTGCATGCATTCATGAATTCGGATGGGCACGCGACGATTGGGATTTATTGGCGAGCGGATCTTTAGCTGGACACATTTTGGAATGCGGTCCACAGGCAACGGGTGGTAATTTTACCGACTGGGAGGATGCCGGCGACATCACCAATATAGGCTATCCGATTGGTGAAATTTCAGCTGATGGATCATTTACAGTCACCAAACCCGCGAATACTGGGGGTGTCGTCAATGTCGGCACCGTCAGCGAGCAGCTGGTTTACGAGATCGGTGACCCTCAAGGCTATCTATTGCCAGATGTTGTTTGTGATTTCTCCGAGGTCAAAATCTCGCAACAAGGGGCTGACCGCGTTCACGTCTCACCTGCGAAAGGTCAGCCTGCACCTGACGCCTACAAAACATGCCTTACCTATCATGATGGGTTTCGCGCTGGATTGATGTTGTCATTTACTGGCCGAGATGCCGGTCGAAAGGCGCAACAATTTGCCAACACCGCCTTTGCACGCGCACGCAATATTTTCCGCCAGTTTAATGCTGGGGATTTTTCAGAAACGAGCGTTGAACTTTTAGGTGACCCAGACAAGGAGGTTGCTATGAAGCTCGCGGTGAAACATCCCGATATGATGGGTGCTGGCCTTTTCCTGAAAGAGGTTTCAGGGCTTGGTCTTGCTACACCACCCGGCCTTGCAATCTTCTCCGGCCTGCGACCCAAACCATCACCAATAGTTCGGTTGTTTTCATATCTAACACCGAAAACCGATATTGGTATCACCATTGAGGTCGATGGTGCGATTGAAACCATGGAAGACAAACCAGGGACCCCGTTCGACCCAGCGTCAATTTCTCGTCCGGTAGAAATGGCCGAGCAGATAGAGACCGATGTGACGGTTCCACTTGAAAAGCTCGCTTGGGGGCGTTCCGGCGATAAAGGTGACAAAGCCAATATTGGCGTGATTGCGCGCAAGGCAGAGTACCTCCCATATATATGGGCAGCGCTAACACCCGCAGCGGTCGCGAAACAGTTTGAACAGTTTATCGACAAAGGCTGCGATAATTCGCTAGTCGAACGGTTTTATTTGCCAGGACCGAACGCGATCAATTTCGTTATCGATGCGGTATTGGGTGGCGGCGGCGTCGCCTCAATACGCAATGATCCGCAAGGCAAAGCTTTTGCCCAGACTCTATTGTCACACCCGATTCCCGTCACCAACGAAATTGCCAAGGCACTCACATGACACTTTTTCAGTCCACGGTAACGCCTCGTTCGAATAGCTTTAAACAAAACCGTGCCGATATGTCAGCATTGGTAGACAAACTGAACGAGTTAAATGCGCGCGCGCCAGCGCGCTCTGCAAAACGCAAAGATCGATTTGAGGCACGCGGGCAACTGTTACCGCGCGAGCGCCTTGCACGCCTGCTCGATCCAGGCATGCCATATTTTGAGATTGGCAATATTGCGGGTTATCTTCTGGATACAGAGCAGGAAGATAAATCAATCCCCGGTTCTACGATCATGTCTGGCATTGGTTATGTGAACGGTGTTCGATGCGTGATTGTAAACGATGATAGCGGCATTAAAGCCGGTGCCATGACCGTTGCTGGCGGATACCGTCTTCAGCGCGCGCAAGAGATCGCTTTAAAGCAAAAGCTTCCCTTTATACACCTGGTCGAAAGTGCTGGCGGCGATTTGATGAACTATACCGTCGAAGGGTTTTTACGCGGCGGTACGTTGTTCGCAAATCTAGCGCGCCTTTCAAAAGCAGGATTGCCGGTCATTGCTGTTCTTCACGGATCATCAACCGCCGGTGGTGCCTATATGCCCGGGCTTTCAGACTATGTGATCGCTGTTAAAGACCGGGGCAAAGCGTTCCTCGCGGGGCCACCGCTTTTGAAAGCCGCAACTGGAGAAATTGCTACGGAAGAAGAACTTGGTGGCGCGGAAATGCATGCAAGTGTTTCCGGACTGGTCGAATATCTCGCTGAAAATGATGGTGAAGCTTTGCTGATGGCACGGGAAGTCGTCGCGCGGCTTGACTGGAATCGCCACTGCCCTCCGGCCCCCGAACGGGAATTTGCCGAACCCGTCCATGAATCAGATGAATTGCTCGGTATTGTCCCCATAGATTACCGCAAACCTTATGACGTACGCGAGGTTATTGCGCGTATTGTCGACGGTTCTGATTTCAGTGACTTCAAGTCGCGCTATGGGGTTTCTACGGTTTGCGCGCAAGCGGAAGTTTATGGTCAGCCTTGTGGCATCATTGGGAATAACGGTCCTATTGATCCTGACGGTGCAACTAAAGCCGCTCAGTTCATTCAACTTTGTGACCAAGCCAACACGCCACTCGTCTTTTTACAGAACACCACCGGGTATCTTGTTGGCAAAGACTATGAACAAAGCGGCATGATCAAACATGGGGCAAAAATGATCCAGGCAGTTACCAATGTCAGTGTTCCCCGGATCACATTCATGATTGGTGCAAGCTATGGTGCGGGCAATTATGGCATGTGCGGGCGTGGCTATGATCCCGATTTTTGCGTTACGTGGCCCAATGCATCAACCGGCGTTATGGGCGGTGAACAAGCGGCGCAAGTGATGTCGATCGTCGCCGAAGCAGCCGCGACAAAAGCGGGAACGGAAGTCAACAAAGAGCAAATGGCGATGCAAGAGAAAATGCTGACCCATATGTTTGATCGGCAATCGAGTGCATTCTACACGTCGGGTCGTTGCCAAGATGATGCAATGATCGATCCACGAGACACACGCCCTACTCTAGGTTTCCTACTCGCGACAGTCGGCGAAGCTCAGCGTCGGAAAGTCAAACCAAACAGCTTCGGCATCGCTAGAATGTAAGGGCTCATGCCCAAGGACACCATCATGACCGATTTACCGCAATCAGATCTTCTCATCCTCGACCTCGATCGTGGGTGGCTAACGATTTGGTTAAATAGGCCAGAAAACCGCAATGCTCTATCAAAGGAACTTGCAGCCGCGTTGATGGAAACCCTTCAAGCGGTTCGTGATGAGCGTGCTGTCCGGGGCGTCAGCATACGCGGCAAGGGCGGCACCTTTTGCGCTGGCGGCGATATCAAATCCTTTATGGCAGGCTTAATGGGCGGTGCATCCCAAAAAGAAATTGCGGCCATGAACAAAAGTGGTGGAGATCTTTTTCAAATGATCCACTCAATGCCGCAAGTCGTCATTGCTGTTGTTGACGGGGCAGCCATTGGCGGCGGCATGGGATTAGTTTGTTGCGCCGATATGGTAATTGCCGCAGGCGACGCCAAGTTTTCTCTATCGGAAACCCAGCTTGGGATTCCCCCCGCACAAATTGCTCCCTACGTCGTCAATCGGTTGGGAATGACAACGGCGAAACGTTTGATGTTGACGGGTGCTCGGTTTGACGGCGCTAATGCAAAAAGAATTGGTCTGGTCGATTTCGTGGCCACAGATGAAAAAAGCCTTACCGAAATTGAAAACACAATCCGTGCGGATGTCATGCGCTGCGCTCCGGCGGCCAATGCCGCAACCAAAGCGCTGGTTCATGCTGTACCACATACAAGCCAAGACGACATCATGGAGCTGGCAGCCAATAGCTTCGCAAATTGTCTGCTCGGCGATGAAGGGCGAGAAGGTATTTCGGCTTTTGTTGAGAAAAGAAAACCCAATTGGGCGTCACAGGAAGATCAATGACCAATAAAGCAACGACTATCACCAGTATCCTGGTGGCCAATCGTGGGGAAATTGCCTGCCGTGTCATGCGTACGGCAAAAGAAATGGGTATTCGAACGATCGCCGTTTACTCAGAAGCTGATGCAAAGGCACCCCATGTCCAAGATGCAGATGAGGCTGTATTAATTGGACCTGCACCCGCGTCAGATTCCTATCTCAATATCGAGAAGATTATTGATGCCGCCCTTTCTACTGGTGCTCATGCGATTCACCCTGGTTATGGCTTCCTATCGGAAAACGCCTTGTTTGCCCGTGCGTGCGAAGACGCCGGCATCATTTTCATCGGCCCGGGAGTCGACGCCATTGAAATTATGGGAGACAAAGCGAAAGCCAAATCTCGTATGATTAAGGCCGGCGTGCCATGTATCCCTGGATATCAAGACAGCGACCAATCCGACACGGTCTTATGCGCTGCCGGTAAAGAAATTGGATTTCCGATAATGATCAAAGCTGCCGCTGGTGGCGGCGGTCGAGGCATGCGTCTCGTCGAAAAAGAGGTTGATCTTAAGGCAGCGCTGAAAACGGCGCGCAGCGAGGCCAAAAACGCATTTGGTAGCGGGACGCTGATTTTGGAACGTGCGATTATCGCTCCACGCCATATTGAAATACAGGTGCTTGCGGATACACACGGAAACGTCATCCACCTCGGTGAGCGAGATTGTTCCGTACAACGCCGACACCAAAAAGTACTTGAAGAAGCCCCCTCACCGGTTGTGGGCACAGACCTACGCGACGCCATGGGCGCAGCCGCTGTAAAAGCTGCCGGTGACATTGGCTATGTTGGTGCTGGCACCGTAGAATTCCTACTGGCCGATGATGGCACATTTTACTTTTTGGAAATGAACACACGGCTACAGGTCGAACACCCCGTCACCGAAATGATCACTGGACTCGATCTCGTCGCACAACAAATTCAAGTGGCCCAAGGTAAAACGCTAAACGTGTCGCAAGAAGACATTGTTTTCAGTGGTCATGCTATTGAAGCACGTCTTTACGCTGAAGATGTAACGCAAGGGTTTCTACCGGCCGCAGGTCATATTGACTTCTGGCGACCGGCATCTATGGCGCGCACTGATGCGGGTATTGCGACCGGATTAAATGTATCTGCCTTTTACGACCCGATGCTCGCAAAGATCATCACCCATGGCGCAACCCGCGAAGAAGCTCGGCGAAAACTAATATCAGCCCTTGAGAATACGGCGCTGTTTGGTCCCACCACGAATAAGTCTTTCCTAATCGCTGCATTGGAAAAGTCTGCCTTTGCTACCGGTGCTGCGACGACGGGCTTTATTGATCAAAACTTTGCGCAAGGCGAGCTTGTGGCCCCATCATTTACCGCTGAGATTGCAGCCTGCGCTGGCGTCCTCCTTTTTTGTGCTGAACGGCAAACCGCGCACGCTAAATCGCTCGACATTCCCGATGCGCTTTTGAATTGGCGCAGTGCTTTTAGCCTACCGACGCCCTACTTACTCGAAGTAGGTGAAGCGCAACACGTCGTTGGCGTCACGCCAGTCGGTGCACACGAATATATTGTGCAGATTGGAGACGGAAGTATTTCAGTCAAAGTTGACCAGCGAACAGATCATGATGCGGTCCTGACAGTCGATGGCAAACGAAAAACCATTTTGTTCAATATTCCTGCAAATTCTACTGGACAAATTCAGCTGTCTCACACTGGCAGCGATTTTGACGTTCAAAACCTTAATGCACTTTTCGCCAGGCAAGATGACGGGGCCGATGCCGGGACGATCATCGCACCAATGCATGGACTTCTCGTCAATGTCGATGTGTCTGTCGATCAAACTATTGAAATCGGTGATCGCCTTGCAGTGTTAGAAGCCATGAAAATGCAACATGAGTTGACCGCCAGCGTTTCTGGCACGATCAAAGCTGTTCATCACAAGGCTGGCGATCAAGTCAGCGCCAAGAGCATGCTCATTGAAATCGAACCCGATAGCGCATGAAACCTATCGGTTTAGTTGTTGCAGATGCCAGCGCATATGCTCTTCAAGATATGTTGAAATGAAGAAAAATGAATGATCATAGCCATCACGCATTTTTAGCGTGACCTTTTGGCCTGACATTTCGGCCGCCTTCGCAAATAGGTCTGGACGCAATTCATCAGCCAAGTAATCATCTGCCGTCCCCTGATCCACGAAGATTTTCGCTGAACTTGGCCGCTGTTCCACCAACTTGGTTGCGTCATATTCTGCCCATGTGGTTTCATCATCGCCGAGATAATTGGAAAATGCCTTGCGCCCCCAGGGCGTTTGGCTCGGCGCAGAAATTGGCGCAAAAGCTGAACAGGATTTGTAAATATTGGGGTTTTTTAAGTGTAGGGTCAGGCTACCGTGCCCACCCATGGAGTGACCAAATATACCTGTACGCGCGACATCAATCGGAAACTCTTTTTCAACCAGACCTCGCAATTCTTGCGTCACATAGTCATACATTTGATAATGCTTTGACCATGGTGCTTGTGTCGCATTCACATAAAACCCAGCGGCTAAACCAAAATCATAAGCGGCGTTTTCGTCATCTGGCACACCTTCCCCGCGTGGGCTCGTATCTGGATTGACAATCATGATGCCCAGCTCTGCGGCGATGCGCTGAGCCCCTGATTTGATGATGAAATTTTCTTCAGTGCAAGTGAGACCGGATAGCCAGTATAGGGTTGGGTATGGGCCTTTACCGTGCTTGTCCTCTGGCGGTGTGTAAACACCAAACCGCATTTCACAACTATTGACCGCACTCTGGTGCGCGTAAACGGCTTGCGTGCCATCAAAGGTTTTACAGGAAGATACTTGCTTCATAATGTTTCCTTAGAGCGTGAGTTCCATGTAAATAACGTCTTCTTCTGGGTTGTCGCAATATTCGCCGATTTCAACAAACCCACGGCTTTTATAAAGTGCCACCGCTGCCTCAAGTCGCCGTAATGTATCAAGACGCATGATGCGGAATCCGCGCGACCGCGCCTCAACCACCAGGCAATCACAAAGCTTTCCTCCGAGACCAATTCCTTGATGATGAGGACGCGCATAAAGACGCTTCATTTCACATATTTGATCACCAAGATCTTTCAACCCAATCGCAGCCGCGTCATTGCTACCTACACGAGCCAGAAAAAGAACGTCATAGGTGCTTGGAAACGTTTCCATCTCTTCATCAAAATTCTGAAAACACAGATCAACGTTTAAAAACGCAGCATATTCGAGGAAGAGTTCTTTGACGGCAGCAATGTCTCTCGCCGTCACAGCTTCGACAATGTCGACTGTCGGTTTCAATGGGTTTCCCGATCAGTAGTGAAAGCAGAAACCGTATCGCCACCACTCGGTGCAATCAAAATACGATGGTTGTGAACATAATCCATATCCGCCGTGAAAGTACCCGTATCCAAGAGTTCGCTGACGTCACCTTCGGTGGTCACATGCATGATCGGCTTGTCACCGATCTGAGAGACAAAAAAACCACCTGCGTAATCTGTTTCGATTGATTCAAGGTCAATCAATAAATTGTCATTTCCAAATTTTTCTATTTCACGGGTCGCCAATTCTATCCGGCGTAGATAATACCCTGCAACATAAAGATAACCTTCATCAGCAAACAACCCATTAGCAAATTGCAACGCATCAGATTGTGCCCACAATTCCAATTCTCCGTTTTGCAGTCGATAGACCGCTGAAATTGCCGATGCCGATACAAATACATCGCCAGCAGGCGAAATAGTGACATCGTTCATGCCGGGATTTTCGGCGTCAACATCATAAATCTGGGTAGTTGAAGCAGATGGAATATCTATCGCGACCAAGCGATTGAAATCCGCCACATACAAAATATCCCCAGCAATCGCCATGCCCGTTGGCGCATTGATACCCTCCAACCAACGAGCTTCAATCAGCTCACCTTTTAGGTTGATGGTCGAAATATAGCCAAGACCATTTTCGGTGTATCCAGCAACATTGGACACATAGGCGACGCCGCGTTCGGGGTCGTAAATCGCACTTTCTGGTGAGGTGAATGATCCAGAAATCTTCCATTGCAATGATAATGAAGGAGTAGTTTCGATTTCAACGCAGGCTGAAACCATCAATAGCGAACATAGAAAAACTATCCACCGCACCATATTGCTTAATACACCACCACACTACGAATACTCTCGCCCGCATGCATCAAGTCGAAAGCCTTATTAATATCATCAAGGGGCATGGTGTGTGTGATCAGTGGATCGATTTGGATTTTATCATCCATATATAGATCAACAATCTTTGGTGTATCTGTGCGTCCGCGCGCGCCGCCAAAGGCAGTACCTTTCCAAACTCGGCCCGTGACCAATTGGAAAGGACGGGTGGATATTTCCTTACCGGCTTCCGCAACACCGATGATGATCGATGTGCCCCATCCCCGATGACAACTTTCCAATGCTTGGCGCATCACATCGGTATTGCCCGTGCAGTCAAAAGTATAGTCGGCACCGCCGCCGGTGAGTTCAACCACCTTGTCGACCACATTCCCGGCACCAATCTCTTTTGGATTGACAAAATCCGTCATGCCAAACTCACGAGCGATCTTCTCGCGCGCCGGGTTGATGTCCACACCGATAATTTTGTTGGCACCAACCAACTTCGCCCCTTGCAAAACATTGAGTCCGATCCCGCCAAGGCCAAACACCGCAATATTTGCCCCCGGCTCAACGCCCGCTGTCCAAACAACCGCACCAACACCTGTCGTTACACCACAACCAACATAACAAGCCTTATCAAAAGGGGCATCTTTGCGAATCTTTGCGACAGAAAATTCCGACAGGACCGTGAAGTTCGAAAAAGTTGAGCACCCCATATAATGGTACAGCGTCTCGCCTTTCCGGCTAAAACGACTTGTACCATCAGGCATCACGCCTTTACCCTGCGTGGCACGCACCGACGTACAAAGATTAGATTTTTGAGATAGGCATGTCTTACACTGACGGCATTCGGCAGTGTATAAAGGAATGACATGATCACCCGGTTCGACACTGGTCACACCTGGCCCAACTTCACGAACTATCCCTGCCCCTTCATGACCAAGTACTGAAGGGAAAATTCCCTCGCTATCTTTGCCTTCCAGCGTATAGGCATCTGTATGGCAAATCCCTGTCGCCATGATTTCAACCAAAACCTCGCCCGCCTTTGGCCCTTCAAGATCAATCTCCTCGATCACTAAGGGTTCGTTTGGCGCAATCGCGATCGCTGCTCTCGTCTTCATGCTCTCTTCTCCCGATTCTTTTTTCGGCCTTTGTTTATGTAACTAGTTAACACATGTGCTTTTTGTCTCAAACCGATCTCATGAGGTTTTCGGCAAGGTGCAAGTCACTAGACGTATTGATGTTCATCAATGACCCATCGCTGGGAAATGAAACCTGCTTGGCACCGCAATTCTCTGCAATCCTCCGCAACGCAATTCCTTCATCAGACCCAGAATGTGCCAAAGCCTGGATCAATGAGTTTTTTTTCCAGTAGGCGAATGTTGGATGAATGCCATTTTCATCTACCGCAACAGCGCAATCACCACCGTCGCCTAAACATTTCAATAAATCTTCTGGTAAGAACGGCCCGTCTACAGGGACGGTATAAAAGCCATCGACAAATGAAAGATTCTCTTTAATCCATCCCAATGCCGCCCAAAGCCCTGCCGCTGGTCCATTGGGACCGTCTTCACGGTCTTCAACCGCTGGCAAATTAAATCCATATGAATGGGTGCCTGAAAAAATGATTCTGTCCGTTTGAACTGTCAATTTATCAACCACATGATCAACCAGGCGACGACCAGACAGAACTACCTCGCCTTTATCGATACCGCCCATGCGCCGCGCTGCACCACCTGCAAGAACAACGACGAGCGGCCCAGTTTGGTTAGTGTGGATATTGTCATCATGCTTGGACATCGCTTAGGACTATAGACTAGTT
>JAJFGD010000181.1 GCA_021776315.1 Hyphococcus sp.
CAATTTCAAACCCAATGGCAACGAGAAGATAGAGCCATGCTGACATACCTATGCCACTTGCAATCGTAGATAGTTCAACAAATCCGTGCGTGTAATCAACCCTTCAAAGGTGCCGCTATCAAGAACCACAGCGACATGGCCTTTGGTGAAGATCGGCAACAGATCTTCAAGCGGGCGTGTCGCTTCCAATGTTTCCACGCGATAGGTCATGGCGGATTTTACTGGGTCTTGGAATTTTTCACGGTTGCGGACAACAGCGAACAGCAAATCTTCCTCGTCGAGAAGGCCTTCCACTTTGCCATCATCATCAAGTACCGGTAGCTGCGAGATGTCATAGAGTTTCATCTTGCCATAGGCTTGCATCAACGTGTCGTCTGGTTTGACCGTGACGGTTGCGCGTTCTGAATGGCGCCTAGAGATCAAGTCCGTCAAATCACCTTTCGGTGCGCGTTTCAAAAATCCCTGATCATACATCCAATAATCATTGAACATTTTGGAGAGATATTTGTCGCCCCGGTCACAGATGAAAGCGACAACACGCTTTTTCGTCGTTTGCTCTTTGCAATATTTAAGCGCCGCGGCGAGAATTGTGCCCGATGAAGAGCCACCAAGGATGCCTTCTTTTTTCAAAAGATCGCGGGCTGCTTCAAAGCTTTCTTTGTCGGAAATGCCAAACGCTTTTTTGACGTGGGAAAGATCAGCAATATCGGGAATGAAATCTTCACCGATGCCTTCCACCAACCATGATCCCACTTCATTAGGAATTGATCCCGTGTTCACATAGTCCGTCAGGATAGAGCCAACGGGGTCAGCCAGAATAATCTCCGTCTTCGGAGAATTCTCTTTGTAAAATTTCGACAAGCCCGTGATCGTACCAGCAGAGCCAACGCCAGCGACGATCGCATCGACGTCATTATCCATCTGCCCAAGAATTTCTGGGCCGGTGGCTTCGATATGGGCTTGTGGGTTCGCGTCATTGCCAAACTGATTGACATAGAACGCGCCGGTTTCTTCGGCGATGCGTTCGGCCATATCCTGATAATATTCCGGATGGCCTTTGCCCACATCAGAGCGGGTGAGACGCACATCAGCGCCCAGCGCTTTTAGATGAAAGATTTTCTCTTGCGCCATTTTATCCGGCACAACGATGATCGTCTTATACCCTTTTTGCGATGCGACCAGTGCAAGGGCTAAACCGGTGTTCCCAGCCGTCGCTTCAATTAATGTACCACCAGGCTTGAGCTTGCCCGCTTTTTCAGCGGCCTCAATCATGGCGACGCCAATCCGATCTTTGATCGACCCACCCGGATTGTTGGCTTCGAGTTTTAGATACAGCTCACAAGGCCCGGTATCGAGATTTGAGGCTTTGACCATGGCAGTCTTGCCAATGCCTTCGAGGACATTGTCGAACACTGGGCCGAACGGGGTTTCTTTCATGAAGAATTCCTTGGGTGGCGTTAGGGCCGACTTACAAAATGGTGGGGGGTGAGGCAAGGTTTATGCTTTCCCCACGGGGTGTTGTGCTTAGGCTTTAATGCCTGGTGTTTTTCGTGCGTTTTAAATCGCGAATGAAAAACCGGGCCGGGTGCAGGGCCTCGGCCACGGCGCTCTCAACGGGGGCTAGTGCGCCGGCCATCTCTCGGGCGATCATAGCGGCCGCTAGCGGTGCTGTGACCAACCCGCGTGAGCCAAGACTGGCAAGTATAAACAATCCGGGTTGCATTTTCCCCGCGGGATAATCTTCAAGGCGACCATGGCGAATGCCGTCATAGGCACCGCTATAAAAGCCCCAATCGGGCACGGGACCAGCGATTGGCATTCGATCCGGCGTGAAACAGCGAATGCTCGCGCGCGGACGTGATTTTTCTGGGTCCAGTGTTTGTGCCAGTTCTGGCATTAGCGCTTTGATGGCGGCAATGTTTGATTGCGTTGCTTCGGCGGTAAAGGCAGGCTCAGCCCCGATCGCGATTGGGGCATAGGTCGCACCGATTATGACGCCGCCATCGGGCGCGGGGGCCACATAAGGCCCAAAGACATGGGCTTGATCGGGTACGTCACCTTCCGGGAACCAGTCGACCTGACCCGCTGCACCACTCAATGGCAGGGAGCGTGCTTGCTGGAATTTCAGGGCACCAAGACCATTGGCGATGACAACAGCATCAATAGTGTCCGTTTTCCCATCAGCACAATCTACCTGCCATTGTTTTCCTTTTTGGCTGAGGCGGGTGACTGTTGTGAGCCGGATTGGAGTCTCGCCCAACAATGATGCAACAAAGACACAAGGCTGCACCACGCCGGCTTGCGGGAACACAAGACCACCATGGTCCTCGGTGAACCAATCTTTCGGCAAGGGTTGTCTGGCAAGCAGTTTTTGGTGGCGAATTTTTTCTTCGTCTTTAGTGGCATGCCAAACCACACCACATGGGTTGAAGAGGGTTTTTTTTGTTTGTGATTGCAGTCGGTTCAGCAATTGTACCGTGTACACATAAGCATCAACGTGAAACCGCCCATCGGGCATATCACCGACATCAAGGCGCGGCATGATTAACCCGGCGGGATTGCCAGATGCACCACTGGCCGGGGCGTCGGATTCATAAACAATGGGTGCAAAGCCTTCACGGGTGAGGGCATAGGCAAGGCTTGCCCCGGCAATGCCCCCACCAATGACGGCAATACGGGCACCAGGTGCAAGGCGTAGTGACGTGTCACTCATGTGCCATGGTTTGCGTTTTGGTGGTGTTTTTGGTTGCGATGCTAATTTTCCGGCCAGCATTTCTCTTTTGCGTCCATGGCCAGGTCGCTTTTCAACGTCAAATCCAGCAGCACTCAATGCGCGGCGCACAGCGCCGGCCACTGTAAAGGTCGCGAGGGTTGCGCCATCATTGGAAAGACGGCCGAGCGCTGCCATGACGTCGTCGCGCCACATGGCGGGGTTCTTTGCTGGCGAAAAGCCGTCCAGAAACCAAGCATCGATTTTGGCCTCCGCATTTTCCAAGCCATCAAGCACGTCACCATAGAACAAGGTCAGCGTGACATGGTGATCAAGTTCTATCTGATGAAAGCCAGGGTGCGGTGGTGGCAAAGCCTTTAGCAAGCGTTCTGATAGAGCCGCGAGTGTGGGCCACGCTTGATGAGCACGGGACAAATCAGATGGGGTCAGGGGAAAGGCCTCGATGGAAAAGAAATCGAGCCGTGCGTCATTCGGCTTTTCAGTATTGCGCCACTGATCCCATGCAGCGAGAAAATTTAACCCGGTGCCAAAGCCAAGTTCACCGATGGCAATGCGTGTGTAATCGCGCCACCGGTCGGGTAGGCCGTTCCCGTGCAAGAACACATGCTCGGTCTCCTCGGGGCCATCGCCAGAAAAATAGATGTCGTCAAAAAAAATGGACCGGGGCGAGAACTGATCATTGTCAGTCTCACCCCAGTCCAACTGGGCATTCTTGATCTGTTTATCTTTCGACATGGTGTTAGCCATAGCGAAAGTAGATCTGTTTGTCGTCGGGTCTTAAGCTTTTGACGGGAAGAAAGCGCCAAACATTTTTGACTGGTCAAACATGTTGCCGAAAGACGTGTTCATTGGTGTCAAAGACTCGCGTGCAACTTCAACAGAATTTTGCGTCATGTCTTGGGCGCGCTCGATGCGGTTTTGAAACAATGACGTCCAGTAGTTCTGCTGAACTGTCAGTGCGTCAGCGAATGTCTTGGCAGATGTCAGGTCATTGGTGAACTGAACAGCGTCGGCAATTTCTGCACGTGCGGCTTCAACCAATTCAGCATTTGTGTCTGCGAATTGCTTTTGTGTTTTTTCAACGCGGGTGCGCATTTCTTCGGTCAGTGTTTCTGCTTGAGCGCGGAATTCTTCGTTGTTACCAGCGAACATTTCAGTCATTTTCTGGAACTGGTCTTGAGCAGCGGATGTAAAGTCTTCAGCAACTTTCATGGTTGCTTCCGTTGCGTTTGTTTCTGCGGCTTTCGCCTTTGTAGATGTTGCTGCAGCCATGTCGGCCTCCTCAAAAAATCGTCTATTTGGCCGCAACGGCTCTCCCGCAGTGCAGCATGAAATGACCACATAGGGGTTATTGTGCAGTGCAGCAAGAGGGTCTGAAAACTTTTTTTAAAGGGTCAGGGCGTTGAGCACGGCCACCGATGCATAGCCGTCAGCGGGGAGGCCCGCGGCTTTCTGCCAGGCGCGCAGGGCCTTTTTGGTCCCAGCGCCTATAATCCCGTCGATGGGGCCTGGGCTGTAACCCCGGTCAGCAAGGGCTTGCTGGAGGGCTTTTCGTTCTTCCAAAGCGAGAGGCCGGTCATCGCGGGGCCACACAGTATCCACTGAGGGGTCTTGTCCGGTTGCGGCAATGCTGAGGAAAGAGACCGCCAAAGCATAGGCGGTGGAGCGGTTATATTTCATGATCGCGTCAAAATTCGGAAAAGCAATGAAAGTCGGTCCGCGCGCACCGGCTGGCAAAATCAGTTTGCCGCGAATATTGGGATCAAACCGAGAGATGAGACTCTGGCTCGTGGTCGATGTCGCGCCGAGCGCGGCCCATTCTACGAGCGGTTTGCGGACGCGGCCATCAGCCAGGGCAAAATCGAAATCGTCAGGCAAATTGACTTCCACGCCCCAGGCTTCGTTCTGGCGATAGCCGGATACACGCAGATAATTTGCGGTTGAGGCAAAGACATCGCCAAGATTTTTCCAAATATCCCGGCGGCCGTCGCCATCATGGTCAACCGCATAGGCGAGATATGTCGTTGGAATGAACTGCGTATGGCCCATGGCACCAGCCCAGGAGCCTTTAAGGTCGGCGCGTGTGGCATAGCCATTTTGAATAATCTTTAGCGCGCCAATCAGCTGGCTGCGGCCATATCCCGTACGCCGGCCTTCAAAGGCGAGAGTCGCCAAAGCTTGGATCGCATCATAGCTACCGAGGATGGCCCCATATGAAGTTTCTAAACCCCAAATCGCGACAATGATTTCCGCGTCGACACCATAGGTGTCTTCAATATGGGCCAAGAGCGAGCCATGTTCGGCGATCTTTAGGCGCGCAGTTGAAACGCGGGTCTCAGACACGGCCCGGTCGAGATAATCCCATATGGCGCGCGAGAATTCCGGTTGATTGTCATTCAACTCATAAACACGTGAATTGATGCTGAGCCCTGCAAAGGCCTCATCAAGGACTTCCGATTGAATGCCGGCGGCGGATGCTTCAGCGCGAAAACCGGCCAGCCAGGCCTCGAAGTCGTTTTCCTGCGCAGCGACATTACTCATGCCCATAAATGTTGCGCATGCGAATATGGCGAAGATCAATCTCATGCCGGTCCCCTTTATCAACGCAAAACCTCGTCTACCCAAAGCATTATTCTAAGCCTACCACTCCTGCAAGGCGGGATTATGGCGGGTCTTTATACCCAGCCTGTGACCCGCTATTGTCCTCGCCAGTAGGCGCTGGCGCGCCAGTTGTATTAAATCATGCCGCCTCTAGCTGGATCGTTAGAGTGCTCGGGGGAGATTTCATGAAAAGTCTGATTATTCCGTCAATTTTTGTCCTTGTTGCGGCGTGTTCCGGGGGGAGTGACGAAGCGGCAACACCAGCGAATGAAGAGACATCGGTGCAAGAGACCGAACCAACGGCCCAGACCCCGATGGCGGGTGGTGAGGCGCTGGAGGCGATGCGTGCTCAATTTGCCGTGGTTGATATGGATGTGGATACATCCTTTTTAACCGACGAGGAACGTGCCGTCGTTAACAAGTTGAATGAAGTCGGTACGCTGATGTCGGAAATTTATTTTCGACAACGCAGCGAATCTAATCCGCTTTGGCGCGCGCAAATAGCGGCAAGTGATTTTGAAAATCGTGAATTGCTGCTCAATCTATTTGATCTGCATTTTGGCCCTTGGGATACGCTTGATAATAACAAGGCCTTTTATGGCGACACAAAAATGCCAGAAGGTGCAGCGTTTTATCCAGCGGATATGACCCGCGAGGAATTTGAAAAATGGATCGTCGATCATCCCGAAGATGAAGAAGCCTTTAAGAGCGGTTATTCCGTCATCCGTCGCGATGGTGATCGTTTGATCGCAGTTCCTTACGCAGAGCATTACCGCAGTTGGGTTGAACCGGCCGCGGCATTGATGCGTGAAGCGGCAGAGCTCACCACCAATGAAAGCTTAAAGCGGTTTTTGAACTTGCGGGCCGATTCTTTCCTGACTGATGATTATTTTGAGTCAGAGATGGCGTGGATGGATCTGGATGGGCCGATCGAAGCGGCAATCGGCCCCTATGAAGTCTATACGGATGGATTGTTCGGATACAAAACGGCTTATGAGGCGTTTATCACGATTAAAAACCCAGAAGAAAGCGCGGCGCTCGACAAATACAAAAACTTCTTGCGCGATATGGAAGCCAATCTGCCTGTCGATGAAAGCTATAAGAACTTCACGCGCGGTTTTGAAAGCCCGATTGCGGTGACCTATCAGGTTCATGGCGGCGGCGATAATGTGCCCGGCGTTCAGACTATTGCTTTTAATCTGCCCAATGATGAGCGTGTGCGCGAAGCCAAAGGGGCCAAGAAGGTCATTTTGAACAATGTGCTTGGTGCGAAATTCGATCGCATCCTTCAGCCAATGGCCGACGTGGTGCTTGTTGCTGACCAGGCCGGGCTTTTGAAGAAAGAGCATATGTCGAACAAGACATTGTTCCATGAACTTTCTCATAGTCTTGGGCCTGGCACGATTACCGTTGATGGCGAGGAAACAACCGTCAACGCAGCGCTCAAAGAATTGTATTCGCCGATCGAAGAGGGCAAGGCGGACATCATGGGTGGCTATAATGTGCTCTATATGATGCAGCGGGGCGAACTTTCAGCCGAAGAAAAAGAAAGCTATCTCGCGACGCATTTTGTTGGCTTGTTCCGATCCATGCGGTTCGGTGTGGCAGCGGCCCATGCGCGTGGCGCAGCTTTCCAATATACCTATTTCAAGGAAGCAGGCGCATTTGAATTTGATACGGACGAGAATAAGTTTCGCTTGAACTTTGAAGCATTGGAACAAGCGGTCACGGACTTAACCCGCGACATTGTCATCTTGCAGGGTAATGGTGATTATGATGCGGCGAAAACATTCTTGGATAGCTACACGGTTCTAGATACCAATGCAGAAAATGCGATTGCATCGCTGACCCATTTGCCGGTGGATATTCAGCCCGTATATGAAGACAGTCTGTAAATCATAAACCAACGCTCATCTTGGCAAATCCCAGGATGAGCGGAGAGAAAACATGAAAACAACTTACGGTATTCTCGCTTGTCTTTTGTCGGCGACGGGCATCGCTAACGCCCAACAAGCTGATCCATCCAATCTTTCCATGGTTGCCGGTTACAAAGCGGCTTTCACCTGCTCAGCGCATTTCAATGCGGGGCGCAGTGTCGAGCAGATTGCGGGCGACGAGCTACACCGCATCTTGCCAACTTTTGGTGAGGCAATGCCGACCATGCCAGATGCGATTATCGACGAGGAAAATAAGCGTGTTTCTGTAAAGTTTTCCGAAGCCTTTCCGCCGCGCATCGCCCAATGGCGTCCGCATTTAGGGTGTGTGCAGCTGCCCAATGGTGCGTCAGAAGATTTTGCAGATGACGTGCCAAAAGCCAAGGTCAAAATGACCCGTGATTTGGTGCGTCCGCTTGCGGAAGACCTATCCGATGACGAAGCGTTGGCGAGCGTGATCAACGCTGCCTTCGATCGCGTAACTTATGGCGATGGTAATGAAACGACCGCGACGCTTGTCGTAAAAGATGGCGTTATCATCGCCGAGCAATATCGCGATGGTTTTGATCAAAATACATCACAGCGCACTTGGTCAGTGGCGAAATCAATTGCGGCGAGCGTGATTGGTGCGGCGGTTGAAAAGGGGATGATTGACGTTGATGAACCAGCGGGTCTTGCAACCTGGTCAAGTGACGGTGATCCGCGTGGGGACATTACGCTTGAGAATTTGTTGAATATGGCGAGTGGTCTCGACAATGGTCCTGCGGGCAATCGCACAGACCATATTTATTTTGGCGGTGGGCGCGTGAGTGATCATGCTGCGACGCGTCGCTTGATCGTAGAGCCGGGTACGCGGTGGTACTACGCCAATAATGATACCATGCTCGCCATGCGTGCTTTGCGCGAACGCATGGATGATGATGAAGACTTTTTAGCGTTCCCGTTTGAAGCGCTGCTGCACAAAATCGGTATGCGCAACACCTATCTGGAAACGGACTGGAATGGCGATTTCATTTTGTCCAGTCAGGTGTGGACAACAGCGCGCGATCTCGCGCGCCTTGGGCTACTCTATTTGAATGACGGCGAGTGGGAAGGAAAGCGTATCTTGCCCGAAGGGTGGGGCGACTATGTTTCAACCCCTGCGGCAGCGCAGCCGGGCCCACGGGCGAATGGTGATCCAAACCCTGGCTATGGGGCGCAGTGGTGGCTCTATGATGAAAACTGGGGCTTGCCTAACGGCACATACGCAGCGCGGGGCAATCGCGGGCAATTCCTGATGATTATTCCCGAACGCAATATCTTGATCATCCGGCGGGGTTTTGATTCTAATCAACCGGGCGGTGGTCGATTTGATCTCCCTGCATTTGCACGAGATGTTTTGGCGGCCTTGCCAGAATAAGCAGTAGCGTCTCAGTTTGAAATCTTGTGACCGTTTTTGGCGAACAACCGTTATACGCATACGCAACCGAGGGATTTTATTCTGAATGTCGCCTTTTGGCCCTTTAGTGTCGGCCAACCATCACTAGACACCATGGCGGAAAACGCTACGTTCACACGATCGGGATTTGGGGTGCGCATTGTTACTACGAAGAATAACCCAACACGTGAAAGACCAAAACTGGTTCGCTATTGGGATAGATTTCTGGATCGTTGTGATCGGTGTGTTTTTCGGTATCCAAATTGGAAACTGGAACGAAACACGTCTAGATCAAGTGGCCTATGGGCAAGCATATGACCGTATGGTGATTGAAGCCGGAAATAATATTGAAACTCTTGAAGAAACATTGGCACTACATGTTCCAATGATGCAAAATTTCCGATCTGCCATTGAAGACATCCGAGCATGCCGCGATGATGAAGAAAGCAAAGGCAGAATAGAAGCCGCAGTTGAGTCAATAAGCTCAACGATGTCGCCCAATTATCACAACACGGCGATCTCTCATCTGACGACCTCTGAACGCTTGCTTGAAAGACAGACGACTGAGCGTCGCGAACATTACTTGAAGTACGCTAAATCACTGAGCTCAAGAATGAAGTTCAGCCAAACGATGTTTGAAAATATGGAAGCCAGAGCGTATGATCTACATTCATTTATCGACTATGGCCCATACTATTCGACGGCAGGAAAGAGCAATTTAGCAGACATTTGGGGAGACCAACGCTCTTTAGTATTAGTCGTCGAGCCAGCGATTGCTTGCCAAGACGATGCATTTCGCAAGCTATTTTATCGATGGGAAAGTGGACATGCTTATCAGTTGACCTTGATGACCGCTATCATCGCCGAAACAAAATTATTTCTGGAAGAACTGGGTGAAGATCAAAGAGTCGGAAAGAACCCTTGAACTTTCGTTGCTAACAAAACACGTCAAAGCGTAACGCTGTTTTCAAATTACCAAAGCTGCGCGCTCACGACATCTGGACGAATGTCCTCTTTTGGCGAAATGCGGCCTTTGGCGTTCGCAAATGCAAAAACCTAGGCTAAATGACGGTTATTGGCCCTTTTGCGACGGTCAGCTTCGCATGCGCGAATGGCCGTAGTCGCGCAAAACCGGTCAATCGCCATGATAGCGTATTGCTCCCGAAAGGCAGACTATTGTGGCTAAAATCGAAACACCTCCTGTTCAGAAATCTGTGACCGTAGTCGAGTATTGATGCTGATAACCTAACTTTGCCCCGCACTTTACAATGGCCTTCATTAAGCCCTATATAGACAATACGTCGTTGCGATTTGCCGATCGCAATTCTGTCTGACGCGTCTCATCACAATCAAAAATTCATTTGATTGGCTTTCCCGAGACAGGAAAAGCAATCGCCATGCCCGGGGTCTCGACAGACCGGCATGAGCGGTCCGAAAGGTGTGCTCGGATGTTTTTTGTTGCCCGCTCGTTTCTCAATGCCCCATTGGGCGCGCATGAGTAAATATCTTCTTTTTACACCTGGACCCGTCAATGTAGCCGAAAATCTGAAGATGGCGATCTCGAAAGAGGGTATCTGTCACCGGGAAATCGATTTTTACGAGCTTCTCGCCAGCATAGAGCAAAAAATTCTATCGCTTTTCCAGATCAAAAGAAAAAAGCGTTATCGCGCTGTGGTTATCACCGGATCCGGCACTGCTGCGAAAGAAGCAATGCACTCCTCCGTTGTCGGACGAGGCAGTATCCTGATCCTGTCAAATGGCGAGTTTGGTGAACGTTTGCATAAGACCTCACTGGTTCACAATGCACGGACCCATCATATCAAAGCGCCATGGGGAGCCCCCTTTGATCTGAAGAAAATCAAAACCTATCTTAAGCACCATAAGATTGATGTCATAGCCATGGTCCATCATGAGACTTGTTCAGGCATGTTGAATCCGCTGGCGAGTATCGGCGCATTAGCGAAGGCCCACAAGGCGATCTTCATTGTGGATGGTGTAAGTAGTGTCGGCGCTGAGCTGGTCGATTTGGAGGGTTGCAATATCGCTTTTTGCTCGAGCTCGAGCTCCAAAGCGATCGGATCTTATCCCGGCCTTTCCTTTGTGATCGGCCGCAAGAAACAGTTCAAGAAACTTCGAGCCCACAAGCCGAATACAGCTTACCTCAATCTCGCAACGTTTTACCATTTTCTCAATACCCATTCACAAACCCCAAACACGCCGGCAGTACCGCTATTCTTTGCGTTGGATCAGGCGCTGACGAATATTTTACACGAAGGCGTTCCTCAACACTTTGCCACGATCCGCGCACGTGCTGATAAGCTCCGTCACGGGATGCGCAAACTGAACCTCGAATTTTTGATAGACGAGCGCGACATGTGTTCGGTCCTCACGACCGTCAAGATCCCTGATTCCATTGATGTTGGTGAGTTACGCGATCGCCTGCGTGAGAAAGCGATCATCATCTATGAAGGGAAAGGTTGTTTACACAACAAGGTCTTTCAGGTGGGAAATATAGGAGAAATGTCGGCTTTTGATATCAGGTTTTTCCTGCAGACGCTCAAAGATGTTCTGCTGACGTTGCGATCCGAGACGACGGAAATTGCGCTTCCGTTCAGACCAATCGAGATCAACCAAATTGGACCTAACACGATTGGACCTAGCATAGTGTCGATCATGCCGCCGCACATCATTCGAGAGCCCTCCGACCTATGACCGGTAAATTGTCTCAACTGTGGGCTACAAAAACAAAGGATGACGAATGGTGGTCATCCTTTGTAACGTCACCTGTGGCCATCTTCGCCAACTATATCGCGGTGGAGCAGCCCTGGATCACACCGAACCGGATCACGGGAATGTCATTGCTTGTGGCGATTGCTGCGGCCGCCTTTGTGATCATGGGGGGCACTCCGAATTTTATCATTGCAGCATTTTTAATCCATATCAGTCATGTGCTTGATTGCATGGATGGCCAGTTGGCGCGTTATCGACAAATCTCCTCGCACCTTGGCAGCTATTTTGATCGGATCACTGATCAGGTGCAGGTTACGCTCTGGTTCGGCGCTGCGGGGTATGCCGCATATAGTCAAACCGCCAGCGTCACACCGGTGTTTCTAGCCCTAACCGGCATCGCGTTTTACGGCCTGCGAGGCTACGTCAAGTACATTGCCATCGAAATCGAAATGGCGCGAGATCCTGACTATTTAAATAAAATGGCCAAGGGAAAAAAGGCCGAGGTGACCGCAGGTCTTGGCTTTGGTTTGCGCGCTAATCTCGACTGGTTTGCCCGTGAGCAACCCAAAATACTGCGGTTTAACGAAGGCGTGTTCATTTTTATGCTGCCGGCCGCGCTATTGCTTGATGCGCTTGAGCCGATGCTTTGGATATTTGCCGCAAGCCAGGTTCTTTGGGGACTCTTTCGTGCAATCGAAGGCGGCATTCGGATCCATTACAACAGCCAACACCCGATTCAAAAATAGTATGTCTTCATTGACGCAAACGAGTTATGCTAAGTATGAAACCGCAAATTAACCACGCGCATAAGGCAGTCATTCTGGCTGCGGGTGTTGGATCGCGTATCCGGCCGTTGACGGATGACTGCCCCAAGAGCCTGATGATGGTTGCTGGCAAGCCGATCCTTGAACGGATGATCAGCAACTGCCAGAGCTGTGGTATTTCAGAGTTCGTCATAGTTTTGGGTTATCTGGAGGAGCGCATAAGGCGCTTCGTAAAAGAAACTGTTCCGGAATTGCAGGTAACATTTGTCGTCAACGACAGATTTGCCGACACAAATACCGGCTACTCCCTGATGTTGGCCGAGAAAGCCATTGGCGATGCTAGCTTTATCAAATTTGATGCTGATGTGGTCTTCGATTCTGAAATTCTACGCCGTTTGATAGCAAGCGACTTTCTGAACGCTCTGTGCGTCGACAGGGATATCCAGCTAGATGCCGAAGAGGTGAAAGTAATTGTCGATGATCAATTGCGTGTGCTCCAAGCGAGCAAGGCAATCGACCCACAAACCGCTTTTGGAGAATCCATCGGGATCGAGAAAATTAGCGCCCAAACCGCAAAACAGTTATTTGCCGAACTGATCTTGATGATGCAGCAGGCCGTACATTTACAGGACTATTATGAGGCCGCATATCAAAGGTTGATGGAGCGTGAGATAGAATTTCGCGCGCTTGACATAACGGGTCTGAAATGGACCGAGATCGATACACATGATGATTTTGCGGCGGCAAACCAGATGTTCAACGATACTTAGAATAGGCAAAGAACATGGCACGCTTCAAGAACAGGCAATAATGCCCACGTATGGTTGCATCAAAACAAATCAGACTTTGGCGCTCGCTTGGAATGACACGCCCCTCGTGTAGAAATCTAATCTCAAGAGCAAGATCGGTCGACTAATTTGAGTGTCGTAAATTCGCTCCAAAACAAACGCTCGAATTATTGTATCGGATGGCTCCTATTGGCGAAAAGCCGCCATGCGGATCTCCCTTGTCAAACTGAGACATTACCGAATAAGCCTTGCTATAGACGGCGCGGCAAACGCCGCTTAAACCTGTTGGATATTTTGTACGCCAATAAATTTAAGGTGCATCTATCTTATGGGCACATCACAGGACGCTTTACTCGGCGACATTCAGCGAACCATAGATTTAAAAACCAAACCAGTTGGCTCACTTGGGCGTGTTGAAGCGCTTGCGTTTCAAATTGCAGCACTGCAAGGAACGACAACACCACAAATGAACGATTGTCGTTTGACGATCTTTGCAGGCGATCATGGCATGGCAACCGCCGGCGTTTCGGCTTACCCGCAGGCTGTCACACGCCAGATGGTCCTAAACTTTTTGGACGGCGGTGCCGCCGCCAATGTGTTTGCAGATACGTTTGGTGTTGGTGTCCAAGTTGTGGATGCGGGTGTAGCGGGTGCGCCGATTGAAAACGCAAAGCTTGTGTCACGGCGGGTGGCGGCAGGCACGAAGAATGCAATCACCGAACCGGCCATGTCCGCTGCACAATATGATGATGCTTTAGCGACGGGTCGGGAGATTGGCGCAAACGAAACCACAGATGCTGTTTGTTATGGCGAAATGGGTATTGGCAATACATCTTCGGCGAGCCTTCTTTGTCACAAAATTTTGGGGCTTTCGCTAACGCCTTTGATCGGGCGCGGGACCGGTGTCGATGACAAGACCCTTGCCCATAAAACGCAATTGCTTGAACAAGCAGCTAGTCGCACCCCCGATCAATTGACTGCGAACACCGCATTGAAAGAATATGGTGGATTTGAAATCACAATGATGGTGGGGGCCATGTTAGGTGCCGCATCGGCTGGCAGGTTGATCATTGTCGATGGGTTCATCGCCACAGCCGCCGCGGTCGCGGCCTTGCAACTGAACAATGACATCAACGGAAATTTTGTCTTTGGGCACCGATCGAATGAGATTGGGCACGCCATCGTGTTAAAGGCGATTGATGCTGAGCCCTTACTCGATTTGGATTTGCGGCTAGGCGAAGGGACGGGTGCACTGCTCGCTTGGCCGATTATCAAAGCTGCGGCGGCGATGTTGAACGACATGGCGACTTTTGACAGCGCAGATGTTAGCGGTCCTGCATGATTAAAATGATTGCCGATGAATTTGTGATTTTTCTGCTGGCGGTGCAGTTTTTGACACGCCTGCCAGTGCCAAGCGGGATTGCGTTTTCACCAGAACGTTTGTCAGCCGCGCCGCGATATTACCCATTGGTCGGATTAATCATTGGCGCTTTGAGTGCCGGCGCTTTCTTTGTGGCAACGATCATTCTTCCAAATGGCGTTTCGATGTTATTGGCGATCGCCGCTGGTATGGTATTGACGGGCGCGTTTCACGAAGACGGACTTGCAGACACTTTTGATGGTGTCGGTGGTGGTACAACCAAAGAACGTGCGCTCGGCATCATGAAGGATAGCCGAATTGGCGTTTATGGCACCGCCGCTTTGGTGATGGTTGTGTTGATAAAGCTGGCTGCACTCACCGCAATGGGACCGCAAATCGCGATCATTGGATTGGTGGCTGCCCATTGTCTTTCGCGCTATTCTAGTATTCTTGTTATCGCGACCAGCCAATATGTTCGTGAAGACGGTACGGGCAAACATACAGCACCTGGGATCAGTGTGAGCGGGTTGGCGGTCGCGACGGTAACGGCCATAATATGTTTTGCCGGCATCGGTTATTGGCTTTCGCCGGGCGCTGCTTTGTGGTGCCTAATCGGTTTATGTGCCGGTCATCTATTGATGCGGTTGATTTTCGAAAAAAAACTTGGCGGCT
>JAJFGD010000182.1 GCA_021776315.1 Hyphococcus sp.
CGTTGGCGATGATTTGGGGGATCTTGATCGGTACCTACTCATCTATTTTTGTGGCCTCTCCATTCCTGATGGCGACAGGTGTTAAGCGTGATTGGTCAAAACAGACCGCTGCTGCAACACCATAATCTATTGCCAATTCGACAGCTCACGGCGGTGACCATGGCCTCGATGTGCGTTGTATTGCTATTGAGGTGAGGGACCATCGCTGACATGTCGGACTCAGAAACGCAATTGGACGATTATTGTGCCAATCTTGTCCGAGCGCGCGATGAGGACCGATGGTTAGCGGCGCAATATGCATCCGATACGTTAAAACCAGCCTTGTTGGCGCTCTATGCTTTTCACGGAGAACTGCGACGCATTCCTGGTGCTGTTTCTGAACCACCATTGGGGGAGATACGACTTCAATGGTGGCGTGAGGCTCTTGCGGAAATCGTTGACAGGAAATCGCCGCGCGCCCACCCAGTCGTCGAGGCGATGTCGATGACCAACATTGTGCGCCCAGAATTGATGGCATTGTTCGAGGCGGCCATCGATGCAACGTCGCGGACTTTATATGGTGAAGGATTTGAAACGGTCGATGATCTCGCCTCTTGGTTAGAAGATGCTGAAGGAACGATCGATTACCTTGCTTTAAGGCTTGCCGGCATCGAAGAAAATGATGCAGTGAAAGCTGTCGCTACCGGCGCGGTTTTTGCGCTGGCAAGAGAAGGTCGTGCTTTTGCGCCAGACCTGGCCGACAATATTGATGACCATGTGAAACGACATTGGCATGAATTGCGAAAAGGACTGAGTCAGCTTGATGGTGCCATGGTACCGGCGATTCTACATTTGGCGCTGACCCCATCCTATCTAAAGAGAACGGCTAAGCCGTTTCCTATTTTGAAGCGAGCAAAGCTGTTTGCCACAATGGCCATCGGTCGGTTTTAGACCTTAAGTGTGGTGTTCAATATTGTCGTCGATCAATGCTTTGTTATAGGCGGCGAGCGCTTTGACGCGGGACAGGTAGCCTACCACCTCATTGTCATTTGATGTTTTGACAACTGGTAAGCCATGTTCATCCGCTTCATTGAGGCGGGCGAGGGCATCACCAAGGGACTGGGATTCTCTTAGCCGATCAGCATCATCTGACAACGGTGCCCCAGGCGGCATTTTTTCCATGACGTCGCGTACACGAATGGTTTTGAGGATGACCCCTTGCGGCCCTTCCGACAAATCATAGCCACGGCGGGATAGTTGCCATTGAAAAAATGATCGGCTGCCGAGCCATTGTGTGACGAGTGTCGCGATCGCGACGGCGACCATGAGAGAAATCGTAATTGTGTATTCCCCAGTCATTTCAAAGACCACGAGTGTTGTCGAGATTGGAGCCCCAAGAACGGCACCGGCGACAGCCCCCATTCCGATCATGGCATAATAGACAGGGCTCGCCGTGGCATCGGGGAATAACTGTCCCAATGCCGCCCCGAACGCTGCACCAGCAAATGCGCCGATAACAAGACCTGGTGAGAAAACGCCACCACCGAAGCGACAAGATAGGGTAATGGTGGTTGCAGCACATTTTGCAACAACCAGAACGATCAACAACAAAATAGTATATTCGCCAGCTAAGGCGTTGGTGACGGCCTCGTATCCCACGCCGAAAACTTCGGGAAAGAAAGCACCGATCAGACCGATCGCTGCGCCGCCAATTGGTGGTAAAAATAAATAAGAAATGCCGCGTTGTTGAGCGAACTCGCGTACACCTGTTGTTAGCCGTGCGGTCGAAAACAAAAACGCTGCCGAGATCAATCCGCAAAGAATGCCGAGAAGTGCCGCAAGGGGAACGTCGATCGTACCAGCAATGCCATAGTCGGGCGGTGCAAATGCTGGGAAGTTGCCTAAGTGAATGCGAGTGACGATGGCCGAGGCGACACTCGCAGCCGCGATAGGGCCGAAGACTGACAGGGCATAATTTCCGAGAATGACTTCTAGAGCGAACAACACCCCGGCAATGGGTGCGTTAAAGCTCGCGGAAACAGCGGCTGCCGCACCACAGCCTAGCAATGCGCGGCGCTGTTTTGCGGTAAAGCCCATATGCCGATCAATGATTGACGCGATGCTTGCACCAAGATGGACCGCAGGTCCCTCGCGGCCGGCGCTAGCGCCTGAGCCAAGTGACACTGCCGATACACTGGCTGCTGCAAGACCCGCCCGCAATGACATACGGCTATTGCCAACGGCGCGGGCTTCAATAACGTCGGCGACACCTTGGCCACGGCCACCCTCCAGCCATTTCAACCGATCGGCGACATATAAAATGCCGGAGACCGCCAGGCCGCCAATTACCGGCGCCGCCCATGAGCGCATAAAGCTTAATGACGACGCACCGCTAACCACACCCGCCTCGGTTTCACCGAAGGCGATAACCGACACGACATCAATCAGGGCACGAAATGCAATGATGCCATAGGCGGCGGCAATGCCAATAATTATGGCAAAAAGCCAAACTCTTAGAGCGTCATAGCGCTGATATCGGCGGCGCAGTTTCCGCAAGAAGATCAAAATGCGCGCGACGTTCCGGGTCATGTTGTAACTTTGGAGGCGTTAAGAAACATCGTTCATACCAGCATTCGCAGCCATGTCTAAATGTCACTATATGTTTAACCGCGAATTCATCCTGTATCGGCAATATTATCCCGTTCAAGTTGAGTACGATGAAGGGGATGGCAGATGGCTGTTTCGGCTGCGCGGGCGTCACGCGATCAAAGCGATAAGATCGATCCTTCACGGGCTGGTGCGGCCCTAACGCGATGGCGACGCGCCGTTGCTGAAGCCATGGGTCAGGACCCTGGCGCGGTCCTCGATCAACCAGATCGACGCTTATTGATGTTGCGCGTCTTTGGGACCACGCGTCGTTTGTCTGAACTCTGCATGACGTTTCCGGATGCTGCTGCAACAGCGCTAATTGACGGGGCATCGCCCGTTTTGGCTGAGGCTGCCAGAGATCTTGCGACGCTAGAACGGGGTGTCGGCGGTCCTGAAGCGCTGCATGCAGCGCTCGCGCCTTTGAAAAATCGAGCAGATGTCGCGATTTCCCTTGCGGAGCTTGGTGGTCATTGGTCTGTTTCAGAAGCAACGGCGTCACGGGTAGATTTTGCGGAACGGTTGGTTGAAACGGGACTTCAATGGCTCGTACGCGCAGCGGTTAAGCGTGGCGAACTGACGGTTGAAGATGCTGACAATATCATGCGCGGCGTTTTTGTTTTGGCTGGCGGTGATTTCGCCCATGAAGACCTGTCGCCTTTTGGTCCACTCGATCTCGTGATTTTTTATGACGAGAAGATTTTCTCGATGGCGAAAACACGCGGTGCTGACCGCATCTTCGTCAGAATTGGTGCAGAATTACGCGAAGCCTTCGAAGGCAAGCCAGGCGAATACCCCTTGTTTGGGTTTCGCACACCGCTCGGTTCTGGCGTTGGCGGCGCAGGCTATGCTGATAGCGTTTCCCGCGTGCGTAAAACCGTCGAAGGGCCACAATCACATATGCTGCGTGCATGGCTTGCAACGGCACGTGTCGTTTCAGGTGACCGTATCGCTGGTGGTGAATTTTTAGAAAGTATTGAACAGCTTGTATGGGGCGATCCGCCAATTCTGAATGAAGATTTCAGAAAGCTGCTAGAGAAAACCAGCGAGGATCCACAAGCATCATTCCGTCGGGTTGCCGATTTGTGCCGCTTGGCGATCGGTGGCGCACGCCCCGTTTTCCGAACCGCCTCAGCAAATGAAACGTTTGAGATCGCCGCTCAATCAAAATTCTTTTCAGAAGATGTGGCACGCCGCCTCAAGGCTGGTGAAGAACTCGCACATATTGTCGTGTCGCGTACTCAAATGATGAAAGGTGTCGCTGCGTCCGAGACGACACGCGATGACGAACAGTGCGCACTCGCGACCTTGTGCGGTTTTTCTGACTATGAAGCGCTAGAGGCGGTCTTGGCTGGTTCTCGTGCTGATGCGCGCAATACATTGAAACGAATTATGCGTGGTCCACAAGACGAAGTGGCAACTTATCGCGCGGCGGGCGATGAAGCCGAAGATGCCGACAAACTTGAGGATCTCGGCTTTACCAATGGGGTTTCCCTTTCTGATGCGGTGGACAATTGGGCCCGCGATGCGGGCGCGAAAGAAGAAAATCGGTTCTCATCTCATGCGCCAGGATTGTTGACTGAATTCGGAGAAACCCAAGATCCAAATCGCGCCGTGCGATTATTTGATGCATTGCTTTCCAATGTCGAAAAGAAAAAGGAAGTCTTTGCGCTTGTAGGCGAAGGGACTCCCCAACGTGATTCGCTTGTCGATGCATTTGGATGTTTTGGGGCAGCGGTTGCGCCGTTGACGGAAACTTCGGAAAGTGCGGGCGTGTTTTTCGAGAAGCCTGGAATTGAAATGCCACAAAGTGGCCGTGAGTGGCTAACACGCTATCCACCACCATCGCTTAAAGATGCAGACTCGGTTACGCAGCTTGCAGGGTGGCGTCGCGAAATGATTGGCCGTATTGCAATCAGCGCAACGAGTGGGGCAACACCTTTTAATGCCGTTGCAGAAGCTTTTGATGCGTTACATATGCGCGTATTGACCGACCTTTTCGATTATGCCGTGAAAAATCCGACATCAGATGAAAATGGTGCCGGCAAAAAGATTGCATTGCATGTGTTTGATGGGTCAGCCACGAGCCTGCCTGGGTCCGTAACCCATCTAGGCTTTATCGCTAGTAAGCCTTTGGGCGAAGCCGGCGAGGCATTTGCCCAGCGTTACTTAAATTTATTAGATGGGTTGGGCGAGGGCATGTTTGCTGTCACCCTTGACCTTTCTTATCGCCCGCAAGGCGTCACTGGTGCCGTCGCACCCGATGTTGAGACATTCAAGGCCTATGTTCTGTCAGAAGCTGTTGCCCAAGAGCAGATTATGTTGGCTCGTGCACGGGTAATTGCTGGCGACAAAAAAGTCGTTGAGATCGCACGTGACGCATTGCGCGGTGCGGTGTCCGGTGCACGACGAGCGGACATTCTTTTCCGAGACCTTGATCGGGCACGTGCGCAGCGTATGCGGCGCGAACGGCCGACTTCTGATTGGGATGTTGATCGTCTCGAAGGCGGACGGATCGACGTTGAACTCGTCATTAGTGCATTGATCTTCAAGCACGCTGCCGCCCATCCGTTTGTTCAAGAGACTGAAACAGGTGAAGCGCTTGATGCGATGGCGCGGTCGGGACTGTTGTCAGATGATGCGGCACAAGCGCTAAAATCGGCACGAGAATTTTGGGCCCGACTGCAGGTCGTGCGTTCTCTGGCGGAATGGAGTGATCCGATCCGTACGCCGGTTCGTGGTCGTTTCGGGGCGCTTATTGCGCGCGCTGCTGGCGTTGAAAAATACGATCAGGTGCGCCCACTCATTCGCGGCTATTCTGATGATATTACCCGGCTATATGCCCAACATGTTTTGGGACGCCCGCCACTTAGTGGGGTCGCGCAAGCCGCCGGCTAATAAAATCTGTACAGTTGTTATTGCGACCGATTCCTCGACTTAAAAGAGGGATGGTCAGCATAATGTTCCAATGGGGCGCAATCTTCACTACTGATGGGAGGACTATCGGTTACAACCCCGTATGCTTGCCGATCTTATGCAACGACGCCTATGATCGCGACGTGAGTTACTCACTTAGCACGAGCAGGGGCGTGAATGATGAAGATAATCGCATATTTCGGACTTATGGTGGCGACAGTGATGGGGCCAGCATTGGCGCAGGAGGAGATGACGCCGGCACAAGAGGATCCGCGACTAACCGCGCTTAAAACAGAAATTGCAAGCCATGTTGATGGCAATGCGAAGTTGACCCAAGAAATTGTCGACAGCCTTTTCTCATTCTCAGAGCTTGGATTCCAAGAGTTTGAAACACAGAGATATTTGACAGAAATTCTTGAGACGAATGGTTTCGAGGTTGAGCAAGGTGTCTCCGGAATTCCAACTGCGTGGTGGGCAAAATGGGGAAGTGGTCATCCGGTCATTGCACTTGGTAGCGATGTTGATGGTATTCCGAAGTCGTCGCAAAAACCTGGTGTTGCCTATCGCGATCCGATTGTTGACGGTGCGCCTGGACATGGCGAGGGACACAATTCCGGTCAAGCGGTCAATATTACTGCTGCGCTTGCGCTCAAAGAGATCATGGAACGGGAAAATCTCGAAGGCACAATCGTGCTTTGGCCCGGCGTTGCGGAAGAGCTTGTTGGAACCAAAGCGTATTTTGCGCGCGACGGTATGTTTAAAGATGTGGATGTCGTTTTATTCACGCATGTGAGTGACAACATGTCAGTGCGCTGGGGCAATGCGCCAGGCACCGGGCTGGTCTCTGTTGAATACACATTTGATGGTGAGGCGGCACATGGTGCCGGCCGCCCTTGGCGTGGTCGAAGTGCGTTAGACGCTGTCGAGTTGATGAATGTCGCGTGGAATTTCCGCCGTGAACATTTACACCCGTTGCAGCGTTCGCATTATGTTGTTGTCGACGGTGGGGATCAGCCAAATGTCGTGCCATCAACCGCGACGGTTTGGTATTTCATTCGCGAAATGACGGCCGAAAAGATTCGCGCAAATTTCGAAAAGCTCGATCGGACAGCACAAGGTGCCGCTCTAATGACAGATACGACCTATACACGTCGTATTGTCGGCTCCGCATGGCCGCGGCATTTTTCAAAAGTAGTTGCCGAGGCAATGGATAAAAATATCCAGACGGTTGGCCTGCCTGAATGGGACGAAAAAGATTTAGCATTGGCTCATGCGGTTCAAAAGCTTGCCGGTGCAGATGATGATACAGAAGAAACAGAAGACGGGTTAGCGACTAAGGCGAAAGGCATGGAAGGTCCACGCAAAGAGCCAAGGAGCGGCGGCTCTGACGATATTGGCGATGTGTCGTGGAACGTGCCAACAGTCACTCTACGTTTTCCATCAAACATTGATGGTTTGCCAGGGCACAATTGGGTCAATGGGATCGCTATGGCGACACCCATTGCCCACAAAGGCGCAACGGCGGGTGCCAAAGTGATTGGAATGACGGCACTGGATTTCATAATGAACCCAGATCAAGTCGACGCAGCGTGGAAATATTTCCGCGAAGACCAAGCACAAGGCATCAGCTATAAAGCCTTTGTCAGTAAGGATGATGAACCGGCGATTGATAAAAATGCTGAGATCATGGCGCGCTATCGCCCAGAGCTTGAGCAGTATTACTATGACCCAGAAAAATACGACACCTATCTAGAGCAATTGGGTATTGAATATCCGACACTCTCGAAAAAAAATAAGAAACGCTGATAGGTTTCAGTTGATCGCTTTGGCGCTAGCCTCGGAGTCTTCTCGTTTTTTTTCAGCGAGCTTGGCTCGGAGGCGAGATTGTATTTGTTGAAGGTCAGCAATCTTTGCTTCGATCTCAATCAGCTTTTCTTCGAATGCGGCGACAGCAACGTCATTGGATTGTCTATTTTCCATAAATAGTTCTACATAAGGGGCCAATTCTTTGAGGGTAAAACCAAGGGATTTTGCCAGCTTGATATATTCTACCCGTTCCACATCGGTTTCGGAAAATTCGTTATAGATCCGAGTACCCGCCTTCGTTTGTGTCGGCTTTAGAAGGCCGAGCGAAACATAATGACGAATAGACTCTTTGGTCACTTGAGCATTTTTGGCTAATTCTCCGATGAGCATGGTCACTCCATTGCATGCTTGACTATGGGGTTAACCCCATAGTCTATAGAATCAACCATATAGTCACGATCGCGCTGAATTCCTAACCGGAGGGGATGCTGTGAGAATTACCGTCAATGGCGTTACAACCAATGTCGATGTTGAAGATGAGATGCCTTTACTTTGGGTTCTAAGGGATGAGCTCAAAGTCAAAGGCCCAAAATATGGCTGCGGTATTGCCCAATGCGGTGCGTGCACCGTTCATGTCGATGGCTTGGCTGTGCGTTCATGTTCGATTACGGCAAAGCAAGTTGAAGGCAGAGACGTCACTACGATCGAGGGGATCGGGTCCCCAGATGCGCTTCATGCGGTGCAAGAAGCCTGGATCGAACATCAAGTCGCCCAGTGTGGTTACTGCCAATCGGGTCAAATCATGTCGGCGGCTTCTTTCCTATCAATGCACCCGTCACCTTCGGATGACCAAATTGATCACGCGATGTCTGCAAACCTTTGTCGGTGTGGGACCTATCCAAGAATACGCGAAGCGATAAAGACCGCTGCCGCTAAAATGCGGGAGGCATAAAATGGTCAATGTTGGAAAAATTGCACGCCGAAGTTTTCTTGTTGGGTCGGTTGCTGTCGCGGGTGGTGTTGCGTTTGGATATTACGCCGTCCAAAAACCGCACAAGAATCCATTGCTGGCAAGTCTCGCGGATGGCGAAGCGACATTTAACCCTTGGGTCAAAATTTCATCAAAGGGTATTACCTTAATCACGCCCCATGCGGATTTGGGTCAAGGTGCTTATTCAATGCAGGCGGCGCTTATCGCTGAAGAGCTCGACCTTGAATTTGGTCAGTTTGACATTGAACCCGGTGTACCCGCTGCCGCCTATTACAACACCGCCTTGGGCGCTGAGCTGGCACCATTCCGATCGACGGACGAAAGCTTCCAAGCCGAAACCATGCGGACGGTTTTCTCAAGCGTGACAAAATTAATGGGTGCACAAGGGACGGGCGGATCAAGTTCGGTTCCCGATAGTTTTGAAAAACTTCGCATTGCGGGCGCTGTTGCGCGGGAGACCTTGAAAAAAGCAGCCTCAAAAAGGACAGGGATAGACGTCAGTGATTTGACCACTCGTCAGGCAGCGGTTGTGCTGCCGGACGGAACAATGCTGACCTACGCAGAATTGGCCGCTGATGCTGCCAAAATCAAACCGGTCAAAAACGTTGAGCTGCGCGACCCCAGTGAATGGCGATTGGTTGGGAAAGAGATGCAACGTCTCGATATCATCCCAAAATCGACGGGCACGTTGACTTATGGCATCGATCTCGATTTTGAGGGTATGCTTTACGCTGCGGTAAAAGTTAATCCGCGCCAAGGCGGGGAATTAAACGGCTATGATGCGAGCACCGCCGAAACCATGCGCGGAGTGCAGAAAATTTTACCTGTCACCAATGGCGTTGCGGTCATTGCTAACAATACCTGGCGTGCATTTAAAGCGGTTGATGCAATCACCTATGATTGGGGGGATGCGCCGTATCCGGCAGAACAAGCGGATCATTGGAAAGCTGTCGAGGCATCCTTCACTGACGATTTTCTTGATAATGAATGGCGTGCGGACGGCGATGTCGACGCGGCAATAGACGGTAACTCAATAGAGGCTGAATATCGTGCCCCCTATGTGGCACACCAGCCATTGGAGCCGATAGGCGCGGTTATCAAAGTTACTGACGATCGGCTTGATATTTGGGTCGGGCATCAGATGCCGCGATTTGTTCAGCAGCAAATTGCAGCGATCACCGGTCACGACGTCAAAGATATTCATCTTCACAACCAATATATGGGCGGTAGCTTTGGACATCGCCTTGAGTTTGAAAATGTCAAACTAGCGGCCGAGATTGGCAATCAAATGCGCGGCGAGATCATTAAACTGACGTTCAGCCGTGAAGAAGATTTTGCGCATGATTTCCCGCGCCAGATCGCTATGGCGCGCGGGCGAGGGGCTGTCTCTGGAGGTCAAGTTGAAGCCTATGATTTGGGTGTGGCGGCCGTGTCATCATCTGACTCCCAAGGCGCAAGAGCCAATCTTTCCAGACCAGGACCTGATGGACAACTTGCAGCTGGCGCGTGGAACTTACCTTATGCGGTACCGAATTTTCGCATGCGTACTTATAAAGTGCCCGAGCTTGCACCAACAAGTTCGTGGCGTTCCGTCGGAGCGTCTAGCAATGGATTCTTTGCCGACTGTTTTTTAGATGAGCTTATCCATGCCGCCGGCGCTGACCCGATGGCAGAACGAATTCGCCTATGTGACCACGATGTTTCCCGCAAAGTGCTTGAAGCCGTTGCGGAAATGTCAGGGTGGGGTACCGACCTCGGCGAAAACCGCGGCCGCGGTGTAGCCTTTGTTGAATCATTTGGCGTCCCTATCGCCGAGGTGATTGAAGTTACCAATACAGAAAATGGTATTCGTATCGACAAGGTATTCGTCGCAGCAGATGTCGGTACCGTCGTTGACCCAATTAATTTTGACAACCATGTCAAAGGCGGCGTTGTCTGGGGCCTTGGCCATGCCATGAATTGTGAAATTACTTATGCAGACGGTATGGCGGAGCAATCGAATTTCCACGCTCATGAAGGAATGCGACTACATCAATGTCCAGAGATTGTTGTGCGCGGATTGGAAAATGCTGAAAAAGTACGAGGTATTGGTGAGCCGCCAGTGCCACCAGCCGCACCGGCCTTAGCGAATGCAATTTTTGCGGCGACGGGACAACGCATCCGCGAAATGCCGTTCAATAAACATATTCAATTTGTGTGAGAAAAAATATGAAACCGCGATCCATCAGCATTTTTGCCATCGGTTTCCTTTTGTTAGGCGCAGCAGGAACTGCATTCTCTCACGGTCCAGGTGATGACGGGTCTCAAATTGATCTAGTTGTGAATACGCCTGAAGAAGACGTAACCCTTGAAGCGGGATTGGCGGCTTGGGATCGGATCTATACTGTTACATCGCATCCGCGCTGTTCCAATTGCCACACTGACGAACGCAATGAGCCAATGTGGTCGGGCCCATCATACGGGAAAACACGCCCTCACGGCATGAACATAAATGCCGGCGATAGTCGAATTGGCGTGGAAACAATTTTTTGCTCGACTTGTCACGTACAATCAACGGCACCGAATACTGTACGGCACGCTGCCCCTCATACTGGCCACCCATGGATGTTGGCACCGGTTGAGTTTAACTGGTTTGGACAAACCAGCGAGACGGTTTGTGCGCAGATGCGTGACCCTGAACGCAATGGGGGTCGAAATGGCGATGATCTCGTCGAACACATCATTCATGATGCGGAGATAAAAGCCTTTATTACATGGGGCTTTAATCCTGGGGGTGGTCGCGAACCCGCACCAGGCACTATGCAAGAGCATCTGGATGATATGGTAGCATGGACGGCGGCAGGAATGCCATGTCCGGTCGATGGTGACTAGCGCATACCAGATCGATCAATTTGTCGATTAAGTGTCTTGCACACGCCGAAGAGCATAAACCCGTAACGCCGAGGCTAATCCCGGTGGCGGATTTTGTTTCATCCGCAATCGGTCAATATCATAAATTAACTTGGGCAGAGAGCGTCCATCGGCTTCGGCGAAGCGCTCCAACGCTTCCCAAAATTCCTCTTCAAGAGAAATGCTGGTGCGGTGGCCTTTTAATGTGATCGAACGCTTGCGCATAAAAAAACGGCTTTCCTGACAACCAGAAAAGCCGTTTTTTATTAGCAAGCGCAAGTGTAGGCAGTAAATTCTCTAATTTTTGGCCCAATTATCGATCCCGTGAGATCGAATTTTCGCCGTCGCAAGCGAGATACCATCAATGATACCAGCCATATGCGACACGGCCTCAGCATCCGCATTGGATAAATCGGAACCCAGGGCACTATATAGGGTTTCGATATCGATATTCTGTGCAAATAGGAACTGCGCCAGGGCGAGCCTTAGTTGACTGTCTGACGGTGCATTCTGTGACATGGACTTTTCCTTTACTCACCAATTTAATAGGCCGGCCGACTTGATCGTGCGCGGTTCTGGCTTCTTCAGAGCAAGAAACGGTCCAACCGCGAGCTATAATAGAACATTGATTCCCGGCTTTGAGAAAAATCAACCAACGACCGTAGCTTAATTGATTAACATCAATATCTAGCTGGGTGAGATCATATTCTCCGGACGGACGATTCGGTCATAATCTGCCTCGGAAACGAGACCAAGATTGACCGCTTCTTCGCGTAGGGTTGTCCCATTTTTGTGCGCTGTCTTGGCAATCTTCGTGGCATTGTCATAGCCGATTTCGGGTGCCAGCGCGGTGACGAGCATTAATGATTGGGCCATCAATGCTGCAATACGGTCTTCATTGGCAGCGATGCCGACAACACATTTGTCGGTAAATGCGTTTGCAGAATCAGCCAGCAACCGGATCGATTGCAGCGTGTTATAGACAATCACCGGTTTGAAGACATTCAGTTCAAAATGACCTTGGCTGCCGGCAAAACTCACTGTCGCATTATTGCCCATGACTTGAGCGCAGACCATTGTCAGCGCCTCGCATTGGGTTGGATTGACCTTGCCCGGCATGATAGATGAGCCGGGCTCGTTTTCCGGCAAGCTGATCTCACCAAGGCCAGAGCGTGGACCAGAACCCAACAGACGAATGTCATTGGCGATTTTGAAAAGGCTAACCGCTACTTCATTGAGGGCGCCGTGTGCTTCGACCATGGCGTCATGGGTACCAAGTGCTTCAAACTTATTTGGCGCGGTCACAAATGGAAGTTTTGTATAGGCGGCAACTTCCTCTGCGAATTTTTCTGCAAAGCCCGGTTTGGCATTGAGGCCCGTACCGACTGCAGTCCCGCCCTGTGCGAGCGCGTATAGCCGAGGAGCGACACCTTCGATACGTTCAATACCGTTGGCAACCATTTGTACATAGCCAGAAAACTCTTGTCCCAATGTTAGAGGCGTTGCGTCTTGTAAATGAGTGCGGCCGATCTTGATAATATCTTTATAGCGTTCAGCTTTATCGTTCAGCGCATTTCGCAAATGTTGTAGCGCCGGCACCAAACTGTGAATGAGTTCCTCGGCGCCGGCGATATGCATAGCCGTTGGAAAGGTATCATTTGAAGATTGGCAGCTATTGACGTGAACGGTGGGATGGACTGGGTCTTTAGAGCAGATCACACCACCGAGGATTTCAATGTATCTATTGGCAACGACCTCATTGGTATTCATATTTGACTGCGTGCCCGATCCTGTCTGCCAGACCGACAATGGGAAATGATCGTTGAGTTTACCTTCAGCAACCTCGCCAGCTGCCTGAACGATGGCGTTGCCGGTTTTTGCGTCGATATTGTCAAAGGCGAGATTGGCCTTAGCGGCGCAAAGCTTGACGATTCCCAGTGCTCGGATCAATGGGACCGGCATGGTCTCCACGCCGATCGGAAAATTGATCAAGGATCGAGCTGACTGCGCCCCGTAATATTTGTCGTCGGGCACGGAAAGCTCGCCAAAGCTGTCTGATTCAGTGCGCGTTTTGGTCATGGGCGAGCCTCTTTCCTAGTCGAGTATTGATGGTTGGCATGTAGCATGGGAGCCGAACAGCGCAAGCCGGTCCGTCAGACTTCATATAGGTAATTTTGACGATTGCGAAAGGCTGATTAACGCTTTGTGAAAGGCATATTGCACCATGCCCAATGTCTCAGATTTAAAACTGTTGAAATCTTTGGGGGCGACACTCTCCAGGGTCGAAGCCGAGATTTTATATAGACATGGTCAACCTATCCTCACCACCCGCATTTGCAGGCAAATTACCACTAATAGGCCCAGCATTTGAACGGGCCGATCCAGCGCAGCGCGTTCGTGGACTACTCGGTGTCTTTCTGATCGTGGCGATGGCCGTTGGGGCTGTCTCTGCTGGGGCAAAATTCCTCAATGATCCCGACACGCTTTGGCATATCGCGGTCGGACAGGATATTTGGCTGACAAAATCTTTTCCCCATGTGGACGCCTATTCGCACAGCTTTGCTGGCGAGCCATGGATCGCAAAAGAATGGCTATCGCAGTTGATTTTATATGCGGCATTTATCGCGGGTGGTTGGAACGGTGTTGCGATGCTGGCGATTGCCGTCATGCTGCTCGTGACCTGTCAAATATATGGTGCATTGTCACACCATATACGACCGATCTTGGCAGTCGCGGTTGCGGCCGGGTGTCTCGCTGTTGCAAGTGATGTATTTGTTGCGCGCCCGCACATTCTGGCCTTACCGGTGATCATATTTTTTGTGCACAAGCTTTGGACAGCTGCACAAAGCCACCAAGCACCATCCTTTTGGATGCTAGGTGTGATTTGCCTTTGGTCCAATATGCACGCCAGTTTTACATTCGGATTTGTCGCCGCGTTTTTAGCATTTTTATTCTACTTGAATGAAACGCGCGATTTTCGATCAAAGGGGACCATGCACTGGATTGTATTTCTGGGGCTGTGCCCAGTTGCGGCAATGGTCCACCCTTATGGTTTTGAATCCATTTGGTCGACGATCACGATCGTTGAGAGCGAAGCATTGCCCTTTATCTCTGAATGGCGGGCTTTTTCGTTGCCGCAGGATATGAAAGTCGAAATTGTTCTATTGGCTGCTTTAGTGTTGGCCATGGTCAGTGGTTTTCGGGTCAATGTCGTCAGTGCGTTATTTTTATGTTTGTTGTTGCATATGTATCTAACGCATACGCGATTTACTTATCTGTTGTTTTCGCTGGCACCACTTTTGTTGGTGCGTGATGTCGCGACCCAATTTCCATCATTGTCATTTGACCAGTGGGCCCGTGACGTGGAAAAATCTGAGTTTGAACAAAAGCTTGCCAACGGTGCTGGTGCCGCGGTGCCGCTATTGCTGGCATTTTTGGCTGCCGGCGGTGCTGCCATAGGGGCCGGGGCTAAATGGACGCCCCCGGGAACGAGCTACCCAATCCAAGCAATTCATGCCGCGCATGACTATGGTGTCAGCGGGAATGTTTTGAACGACTATAATTTCGGTGGGGCACTAATCTTTGAAGGTGAAAAGACCTTCATTGATGGGCGTGCTGATAGGTTGTTTCAGAACGGGTTTATACCAGCCATTGCCAGTAGTATGCGCGCGGAAGGAGAAGTTAATCTTCGCCAGCATGTCACAGATTACAAAA
>JAJFGD010000183.1 GCA_021776315.1 Hyphococcus sp.
GCTTCATAATTGTCAGGCGTATATTCAAGAAGTCGTGCCAATATTGCATCTGCTTGTTCGGCGTCTCCGCGCGCAGCAGCACAAAGCCCTACATCAACCATCGCGCGAAGCGCCCAAGCATCGGCGCGCAAAGTAGCCTCCGCTGTTGCGCAATAGCTCGTGGTCAATTGTTTTTCTAGCAACGAACCAATTCTACTCGCATAATCAAAACTTGGAGCCGAATCAAAACTCTGCACAGCCGCTAGTACTGGCTCACGAACGGTTGGGCGTTTTATCTCCAACTGAGTATCATTTGCTGGCGGTTCAATATTGACCTTCGACTCCATCGGTTGAACCTTAGCGAGGATGGCACTGGTTGGTGGCGACAACCTTTCTGGAGGGCTCAATTTTGCAAACACCATCATCCGCTCTGGCGCACTTTCACGCAAAGCAGGCTGGGCGATCACTGGAGCTTGAAACACCTCTTGTCGTTCACGCAATGCTGGCTGCTCAACCGGTTGCGACGAAGCAATCGGTTGTTCTTCGACAACGGGCTTCACTTCAACGCTGGGAGCAGATTTGGATGCATTAAAGAACAAATCGATGCAAGCCGCGGATCGACCACTAACCGTACAGTTTTTGGTATTAGCGTATTCAATGACACCGACCGTCGAAATGCTCAAAAGCGCACCCTCAACACTTGGTGTAGCGCGCAGCCCGGCAACATTTTGAGTACGATCCGATAAATCCAAGTCGATCGAAGTATCGACGCCGCGCAATAGGAATTCTCTCGCGCCTAATTTTTCTACGAAACATGGGGCATCGCATATAAGGGCTATACGCGTTTGATTGCCCCGTTCACCGACTTGCACATCTTCAAGGCTGACATTTGCAACACCTTCCGGACCAATTGAAAGAGCAAATGCCGCCATACCAGCAGCGGCAAGCGTCCAAGCAAATGCAATCGGTGCAACAACGCGTTTTGAGAAGATCATGCTAGCCAGCGAAAAAAACTATTGACCTTGCTTATTGGGCAGAGTCGGGCCGGGGCGTCAATGAGTGGGCCCGCAGAACAAAAAAAATGGGCGCTAAATTGCGCCCATTTCCAAATGTTAAGCCCAAATCTTTAGTAGGACCGGTAAGTGCGGCGACTACCTGGCTTAATATATCCGTACCCCCAAGC
This sequence comes from Hyphococcus sp., assembly GCA_021776315.1. Taxonomy (GTDB): domain Bacteria; phylum Pseudomonadota; class Alphaproteobacteria; order Caulobacterales; family Parvularculaceae; genus Hyphococcus. The sequence continues at coordinate 1,163 of JAJFGD010000183.1, forward strand.
ATCGTAGCACAAGAGCGCTACATCCTCATATCGACGCCCACGCCGATAGAATGTCTGGGAAACAACATCACAATTGCCAATATACGCGCTGGAATAGAGGTCCCATCCTATACTCGCAAACAACCAGCCCACCGGGTCATATCCATGGTTGTAATGGAATAAATTGTGATGGCTGCAGAAATATCCGTGTCCACGACGTGGGCCATGACCATGACCGTAGTGGCGACCGCCATATCGCGCTGATGGATGATAATAGGCACCGGAACGATAGCGCCGGCGATCTATACGACGCTGATCACGGCGACCGTCACGATAAGCGTCACGACGTCTATCTGAACGGCGGTCAGATCGACGTTGGTCCCTACGACCATCACGATAGGCGTCCCGACGTCCATCCGAACGGCGGTCAGAACTCCGCTGGTCACGTCGCCCATCCGAACGGCGGTCAGCGCGACGTTGATCACGACGCCCATCGGCACGACGGTCTGACCGTCGCTGTTCGCGACGATTTTCGGACCGCCGTTGATCACGGGATTGCGCTTGGTTTTGACGTTGCGCTTGGCGCGCCGCAATCTCCCGTCTCCGTTGCTCCGTGACAGGTTTAGGTTGCTTGCTTTTCCATGCATTCGGATCTCGCGGCCGATTTTTGGCAACTTGACGTGGTGTCTTATTATTTACGCGAGCATTTCGTTGTTGCTGTTGTCGTTGTCGAGCATTGGCCTCACGCCGGGTCGACGCAGCAGCATTACGCTCGCGCTGTTCTTGTTGGCGCGCATTGGCCTCTCGCTGACGTCGCTGGTTTTGCGCGCCTTCGTTGCGGCGGTTATTCTGCCCACCGCGCTCGCGCCGGATTTCATTGTTCCGCGCACCGTTATTCTCGTTGCGCCGACGATCACCAGAACGATTGCCATTTCGCTCGCCATTTCGGCGACCTGATCGTTCACGCTGTCGCTCTGTTTGCGCTTGCGCTAATACGATCAATCCTGAGTCAGATTGCACATTTGTCTTAGTAACGTCTGTTCTATCCGCTGGTGCCGCCTGTGCAGGCGCTACCAAGATAGCCGCTCCGATCGCGGTAACGGCGACGAGCACCGTATGCTTAAATTCCATCAAGGGCATTCGCTTCTCCATATTAGCGAGGCCCCCTAGCGCCCAAAACCAACTTGCGTCACGAACAACACAACGTCAATCTTTTGCTGATGTTTTTATCCAAACTTGATGCTTGAATTAAGGCGAAAACACGGCGAGTGTGACGGGAATAAGGCGATTGTCATACGTATGCGGACAACCATGGCAACAATCGGGCAAAGCGAGATATTATAACGCCGATGAAAAACAAATTCACCCTGCTAGAATTTTTTGCCGGTGGTGGAATGGCTCGCCTAGGGCTCGGTGATTCGTGGGAATGTTTGTTTGCAAATGATATTGATCCGCAAAAATGCGCGAGTTATCGCGCCAATTTTAGAGCAAACATTGATGAGCGCGATATTGCGGCACTAGTTGTCGATGATTTGCCTCAGTTACAGGCGGATCTTGCCTGGGGGTCATTCCCATGTCAGGACCTTTCGCTTGCAGGTCGGCGCGGCGGTATCAAAGCGCATCGCAGTGGAACCTTCTTTGAGTATTGGCGATTGATCAACGCCCTTGATGACCGGGGTTTCGCACCCAAATTGGTTGTCTTAGAAAACGTTGTTGGCTTATTGAGCTCGAATGGGGGGCGTGATTTTCAGATAATTTGCGAACAGCTCATGACATCTGGATATCTGGTTTCAGCATTAATCATCGATGCCAAAACATTCACGCCACAGTCCCGTCCGCGCCTTTTTATTGTTGGAATCCATTCGACAATTGCACGTGAGAACAACGACGTTGCTAGCATTGAAACAGCACCACCAAGCTTACAGGCTGCCTATAATCAATTTTCAACTAAACTGAAAAGTAATTGGATTTGGCTCGATCAAGTGCCTGCGAAAATGCGTACTACTCAACTAGCTGATATTATTGATTGGGAAGCACCGCATTGGAATTCCGCCGCACAGACCGACAATCTACTTTCCATGATGAGCGACCCACAACGCAAACGACTCGATGGAATCGTCAGAAACCGTGCACGACGGGTTGGCACAGCGTTTAGACGAACGCGAATAGAAAATGGCAATCCCGTTCAACGCCTGGAAGCACGCTTTGACGGCATCGCTGGCTGCTTACGAACGCCAGCTGGGGGCTCGTCCCGCCAAATTGTAATTGCCATTGAACACGGCAATGTCCGCACCCGATTGTTAGCACCAAGAGAATCAGCGCGCCTCATGGGTATTCCAGACGACTATCTATTGCCGAATTCTGTTTCGGCGGCACTGAAGCTGTGCGGTGATGGCGTATGTGTGCCAGCTGTCCGTTGGCTATCAGAAATGATTATTGCTCCAACGTTGGCAAGCCATCAAACAAACTGGTTCGCAAATCAGCGCGACAAAACACGACTAATTGCCTAACAAAAAAAACGCACCGCAGAAATTATTACTTCTGCAGTGCGTCTTACTAGTTTAAGATTCAAGGCGAAAATGCTTGCGGTATCTCCGATTGGCAACCAATTATTCCGCTTTGCTGTCTTCGACCCATGCCGCAACACGGCTTTCGAGCATCGATAATGGCATTGCCCCGCCGCCTAATACGGTGTCGTGGAACCCGCGAATATCAAAATCGTCGCCGAGTTCTGCCTTCGCATTCTCACGAAGTTCGAGAATTTTGATCATACCTACTTTATAGGCAGTCGCTTGACCTGGCATGACAATGTAGCGTTGTATTTCGGACCGGATTTGACCTTCTGCAGCAGGAGAATTGGCCATGAAATAAGCCACAGCTTCTTCCTCCGTCCATCCTTTCGAATGTAACCCACTATCAACTACAAGCCGGATTGCCCGCCATATTTCTGTCGTAAGCCGTCCAAAGTCTGAATACAGATCTTGATAGGCACCCATTTCCTTGGCCAACAACTCAGAGTAAAGTCCCCAACCCTCACCATAAGCTGTAAACCCAGCCTGGTTACGAAATTCTGGCAAACCTTCAACTTCTTGAGCAATTGAATTTTGCATATGATGACCAGGGTTACCTTCGTGGTAGGCGATAACTTCTAGCTGCGGAATGGGCATCGAGCTCATATCCGATAGATGCGCATAGTAGATGCCGGGCCGAGAACCGTCGGGTGTCCCAGGGAAGTAATGTTGAGCCGCGCCGTCACGTTCACGAAACGCTTCAACTCGCTTCACGACTAAGTCAGCTTGCGGCAGAAGGCCAAGATATTCAGGCAATCTTTCTTTGATGAATGCCAAATATTCTTCTGCCGCAGTGATATACGCTTGCCGACCCTCGTCAGTGTTTGGGTAGTAGAATTGCTCATCTTCGCGCATGAAGGTGAAAAACTCTTGCAAACCACCTTCAAATCCAACTTGCTCTTTAATTGCCTCCATTTCGCCACGAATTCGAGCGACTTCGTCAAGCCCTAATTGATGGACCGCCTCAGGAGACATATCGGTAGTCGTGGAAAACGCGAGCCTTTCAGCATAAAATGCTTCGCCATCAGGCAATTTGTGAACCCCTGTCGCAATTTCATCTGCATTGGCACGATCCTCTTCGAACCATGCAACCAAGGCGTCGTAAGCAGGTTTAAATTCGTTAATCAATGCGTCACTGATATCACTACGCATCTGGGTCGCCTGATCTTCATTGAGCGAGCCCTCGGCAACCAAACCATCAATTTTACTATTGGCATCAGCCCAAAGCGGTGCCTGACCGTCTCCACCGAATGGCGCGCCAGAAATAAGCGATCTTGATTGCTCAAGAACACCATCATAGGCAAATTGCGGCGGGCGCACGCCTTCTGATGCATTGATCTGCGCACGTTCCAACGCCTGCCCGATTGCTCGTGATACTCCGCCAATTCGTTCTATATAGGCGGCCATATCATCCGCAGTTTCGACGGAATGAAAATTCATCAGAAAGTTTGGTAAAAACGCATGTGGACCATTCATTTGATGAAACACATAGTCTCGGCGGCGAAAAGGTATGGCCGCTTCATCTTGCGCTAATTGATATGCATAAAGATCAAACGAAATTTTTGCTTCAGGCGTTAGTAGTTCTCGGTCGAAACTCGTCTGCATCTCAGCAACAGCTTGGCGACGCCACTCTAACTGCGCATCCTCCGCAGACTCGGAAATATCATCAATCTCTCCCTTGTCATCGCTACGACCAAGGAAGGTCTTAAAGATCGGCGAAAAATCAAGCTCTTCTTCCCACTTTTGGCTAAACCAAGCATCTAGCCTTGCTGTTTCAGCGTCTACCGCTTCGGCATTAGACTCAGATTCAGTGGTCGTTCCGGTTGAACTTCCGGATGTTTCTACAAGTTGCCCGCATGCAACCAACGCCGTTGTCCCAAATAGCGCTAATATCAATTTCCGCATGATTTCCCCTTTTATGGTTTCGTTGCACCCAATTCCTAAGGCGCTAGCTCTGAGCACAATAACCAAACCGCTCAAAATAAAAAGAAGGAGCCACAAAATGACCCCTTCTTCCAGGTTAAATGCCGCTGTCGAACGTATCCTGCTAAAACGCTTCTGCCTTTAGAGCCATCATGCTCTCTGCGCCGGTCTTTAGTTTCGCCAAATGCGCCGATGTGTCGGGCAAAATCCTCTCTAGGAAATATCGGCCGGTAATTAGCTTGTTTTTATAAAACACATTGTCGTCGCCAGCGGCCTGGCGTTCAACAGCTGCCTTTGCGAGCTGCGCCCAACCATGGGCCAAGCACAACAACGCAAACATGTGCAGATAGTCCATCGACCCTGCGCCAGCATTATTGAAGTCTTGCATGGCATTCGCCGCCATCCATTGCGTGCCTTCCTCAACGTCTTTTTTCGCTGCGGTCAAACCATCAGTATAGGGCTTTAATTCAGCATTATCTTTGTTGTCTGCGATGAAATCATCAACTTCTTTGAAAAAAGTTTGCCAAGCGCGGCCACCATCTTTCATGAGCTTGCGCCCGACAAGGTCAAGCGCTTGAATACCATTGGCACCCTCATAGATCATGGCAATGCGGGCATCGCGTACAAATTGCTCCATACCCCATTCTTGAATATAGCCGTGACCGCCCAAAACCTGCTGGGCATTGGTTGCATGGGCGTAACCTTTTTCGGTTAGATAGGCTTTCAAAATGGGCGTCATCAACCCCATATAGTCATCAGCCTTTTCGCGCGTCGCCTCATCCTCTGATTTGTGGTGAAGGTCAGCATGAAGCGCTGTCCAATACATCCAAGCGCGCCCACCTTCGTTAAATGCGCGCTGATCCATCAGCATTCGGCGGACGTCAGGATGAACTATAATCGGATCTGCCGGCTTGTCTGGTTCAGCCACACCGGTCAGCGCTCGCCCTTGCAGGCGATCATTCGCATAAGCAGCACCGTTTTGGTAAGCGACCTCTGAGATTGCGAGCCCTTGTAATCCAACACCCAATCGCGCCTCGTTCATCATCGTGAACATCGCGCGCAATCCTTTGTGTTCTTCGCCAACAAGATATCCGACGGCGTCATCATAGTTCATTACACAGGTCGAGTTGGCATGAATGCCCATTTTTTCTTCGATCGATCCGCAACTGACACCATTGCGATCCCCAAGAGAGCCATCGTCTTTGACGTGAAATTTAGGCACGACAAAAAGCGAGATGCCCTTCACGCCTTCAGGCCCGCCTTCAATTCGAGCGAGCACTAAATGAATGATATTTTCAGTCAGATCATGCTCACCAGCTGAAATAAAGATCTTCGTGCCGGAAATTTTGTAAGAACCATCGCCCTGGGGTACAGCCTTTGTGCGCAATAACCCCAAATCTGTTCCGCAATGTGGCTCAGTGAGATTCATGGTCCCACCCCAATCGCCAGTGACCATTTTAGGAAGGTATTTCTGCTTTAGGGCATCGGAGCCATGCGCATGAATTGCGAGCGCCGCGCCCATCGCTAAGCCCGGATACATGCCAAACGCCATATTCGAAGCAGAAACCATTTCATTGAATACGACGGACAGGACATAAGGCAGCCCTTGCCCGCCATATTCAGGATCAAAAGAAAGCCCTTGCCAGCCGCCTTCAGAAAACCGGGTGTAGGCTTCTTTAAATCCATCCGGCGTCGTCACCGACCCATCCCCATGGCGCGTACAGCCTTGCTTGTCGCCTGATTGATTGACCGGATGAAGCACATTTGTCGCCAATTTTGCGCCTTCCTCGAGGATCGCGTCGACCAAATCCTCTGAAGCTTCAGCAAATCCGGGTAGATTTGAGTATTTTGAGATTTGCAGAACATCGTTCAGAACAAATTTCATATCTTGAAGGGGCGCGTTATAGACGGTCATTTGGTCAAATTCTCCATTAGTCGCCAGAGGCGTTTCGAACGGCTTAAATGTAGTCGCGCGTTCGGTCCGGCGAAAGCATCATCTACAGCTCCCAGATTCAAAATTTTCACCCCGCCGAATCGGTCTTAAATCTGCCTGAACAAAAATCAGTTGATCCGGGGAAAAACTCGAAAAAATAAGGCTTTGCGCCTTTTGCGAAGCACCTTATCCGTGGTCTGTCGGGGCTCATATCCTCGATGCATTAGCTAACAAAGATTTCGGGGCGAACATTCTCCCGAGCGAAAAACGGTGACCTAAATGAAGCCCAACGCCCCTTGGAGTGTCAAAGGAATTGAACGGGACGCTCGCGAAACGGCCAAAGAAGCCGCAAAACGCGAGGGTTTGACCGTCGGCGAATGGCTGAACCAAATCATCTACACCGCCGGCACCGACGAAGAGAGCAGCGGCGAGATTGAGGGATTAAAACTCCGGGATCTGGTTACCGCAATTGAGCACCTCAACAAACGAATCGGCACGGCTGATGCGAAAAGCGACGAAGCACTCGGCGGCCTGTCGCGAAATATCGGCAATGTTGTGGAACGCATTCAACGTCTCGAACGCGTAAAACCAGTTGAAGGCTCAGTCGGGGATATTGCTCAGCGAGTTGATAAACTCGAGAAAGCCGGTGGCGATCGCCACCGCATCGAAGCCTTAAAAGCACTCGAAAAAGCGGTTTCTCATGTCGCAACACAATTCAACACTGCCCATAAGTCATCCGTTGAACGACTGGATGCGAATGAACGTCAACTCCAGACCTTGGCTGCCCGTATTGACAAAATCGGTGATGTCGACGGAGCAGGCTCTTCATATTTGCAAGGTGCCCTAGAAGGGCTTTCCGCACGGGTGACCCGAGCAGAGACCATCGCCGCCGAGGCGTTCGCGCTAAAACAAGACGCCATCGGTTCCATGGATCCAAGCTTTGTCGAGCGTACGGGTGAGCGTCTTCGAATCCTGGGTGACGAAATCAAGCGCGGCGGCGACCACATCAAAGATTTGGAATCAACGATTACCAAGCTTTCGTCCCAGATCGACGACGCCGAAAGACGCAGCGCTGAAGGTGTTCAAAAAGTTTCGGATACGGTTTCGGAATTGCGTGATGAATTTTCTGATCTACCCAGCAACGGCGTTACCCGCGCCGAAATCGATGCTGCGATAACCGTTGCGAACCAGGAGACAGAAGAAGACATTGCAAGCTTGCAAAGCCAAGTTGAATCGATCCTCGATCGCATAAACAATAACGAGCGCAAAAATACGTCAGCAACGACGACTGAGGATAATACTGCACCAGAAACTGGTCCCGGTCAGATCGCAAATGTCGCGCCCTCACTTGATGGAGCAAGCTTTCAGCCTAGCGAAAGTGAAAATGCCATCGTTGCTGCCCTCACCCAAACGGGCGCATTTGAACAATCACCACCTAAAACAGCAGAAAAAGAAACGTCTGCTGAGCCGACAGAAACAGATGAAAACACTGAGGTCGAGACAGACGAAAACCAGGAACTCGCACCCTCAAAAGTAAGTGAAGACAAAAACACAAATGTCGGTGAAAGAGACGGCGACCCTTTTGCATTCGCAGATGAGATCGAAGCGGCAATTGAGGAGCCTTCCCAATCAGGCGATTACTTTTCATTTGATCTTGACGACGATGAATCCCCAAATGAAGGCACCGCAGTTCTTTCAGAAGTGCAGGAAGTATTCGGAAAGCGCGAAAAAGAAACATCAACACCCGAGCCGGCTGGCGATGATGAAAGTGAGCCCGATGCGATTTCAACGACTAAATCAGATGAGCCTGTAGCAACATTTGACAATGATTTAGACGCTGCACTCTCTGACTTGGATGAAATCAGTGATGATCAGCCGAAATTGGTTGAAGCAAAGGCCGACGTAGAAAAAGAAATCCGTCGTGATGTTACAAAAGCGATGCTGTACGGCTCCGACAAAGCCACTAAAGGAGAAAATCAAACAGCGCCTGATGATGGCAAGGTCGACCTCATTCAAACAGCACGACAGCGCGCAAAGGATGCCGCCAAATTGGCGGAAGAAGACAAAACGAAACCAACACGTCGCAAGCTGACGCCAAAACAGCGTGCAATTCTGGCGGCACGTGCACGTCAAAAGCGTCTGACAAAATCGACCTCCGAGGCCGAAAAAGGCCCAATCGCAAATAAAGTGTTGACAGAACAATCGGCCGATATACCGACAACAAAAACCACTGAACCGGCAGCAAAAAAAGCCGATGGCGCCCGCCCAAACAAAGATGTTGAGAGTAAGTCAAAATCGGCCAGCAAAGGTGAGGCAGAAACTGACGCTGAACAAAGCAAGCGTAAATCTGCATCCTCTACGATCGCCGCATCGAAAAACCAAGAGCCAACGTATGCAGACAGCGCAGCAACCGAAGATAGAGCAGACAACAAAGCCATAGCCACTGGCAGGGCCGTATTCCGTAAATTGAAATCAACTGTTGCAGCGCGCCCGGTGACGCTCGCACTAGGTGCAGCTATCGTATTGGCGGCAGTTGCGCTGTTTTTCCTGGTTAGCGATCTGGTAACAAAATCGCCGCCCACAAATATTGCGCGACCAACGACAACTTCAACAGTTGATACAGGCAACAAAACGGCCGCGGTTCAAGATCCCCAAAGTTTGGAAAATGTACCCGCACCTGAAATAATCGCGAACGATCCAATCATTGACCCGCGCATGCTCTATCTTGACGCTGTGACGACTCTAAGATCGGCCACCACGACCAATGAAGAAACCTCGGCAGCCATCCAAACCTTGGAAGAGGCCGCCGCCCTCGGTCATCCGCCTGCTCAATTGCAACTTGGCGAATTGTATAAAACCGGACAGGGCGTCGAACAGGATCTCGGACAAGCCAGAACGTGGTTCCGTCGGTCAGCAAATGGCGGCAACGTATTGGCGATGCACCGAATCGGGGTCATGACAGCGCGCGGCGATGGTGGACCGGCTGATATGAGCGAGGCCATTGGCTGGTTCGAGCGCGCCGGCCATCGCGGCCTAGTGGATTCCCAGTACAATCTTGGGGCTATATTTCACCCAACGGATACAGCTGTTGCGTCCGCTATTCAGGACCCGGAAAAAGCATATTTTTGGTTCTCACTCGCCTCCATGAATGGCGATGAACAAGCCGCCCCACTGGCAGAAGCCATTGCTAGCCAATTGAGCGTCGACCAGCTGAGCACGGTTGATACACTGATTGCCGACTGGGTCGCGGAGCCGACCGATGCCGCTGCCAATGAAATGTCCACGATAAACTAAGCACACTGCTTGCGGAGCTGAATGTGGCGGCCTTATAAGCATTGTGGGTATCCCATAAAGCGTCGGTTTGCACATCATGCAGATTTATCTCCCCATAGCGGAGATTCCAGTTGATCCATTCGTTGTCGTCTTCATGGGCGCCGCAGTCGGATTTTTATCGGGTATGTTTGGCGTTGGCGGTGGATTTTTAATGACACCGCTCTTGATCTTCTACGGCATTCCACCAGCGGTTGCGGTCGGAACTGAAGCTTCGCAAATTGTTGCTTCGTCCGTCTCAGGGGTCCTCGCCCATCTAAGAAGAAAAACCGTCGATTTTTTGATGGGCGGTTTTCTTGTCCTTGGCGGGGGCTTCGGTTCAATTGTTGGCATTTTGATTTTTCGGTATTTAAGAGAGATCGGCCAAGTCGAGATTTTTATCTCCCTATCCTATGTTTTATTTTTGGGCATTATTGGCGTGTTAATGCTCGTGGAAAGTATGCGGGTTTTATTTCGATCTCCTGAAAAAACGCCAACGCGACGAAAACATAGAAGTGTAGAATGGATGGCGGCGATGCCGTTCGCCATGCGTTTTCGGCGCTCACAGCTTTATATCAGCCCAATCCCCCCGATTATCTTGGGATTCTTCGTTGGTATCCTTGCCGCAATTATGGGTGTCGGCGGCGGCTTTATCATGGTACCGGTCATGCTCTATGTTCTAAACATGCCAACAAATGTCGTTATTGGAACGTCGCTGTTTCAAATTATTTTTGTTACAGCCATCACAACAATATTACACGCAACAGCGAACCAAACTGTCGATATCGTGCTGGCCTTATTGCTTTTGAGTGGCGGTGTCATCGGCGCACAGCTTGGCGCGCGCGCTGGCATAAAATTAAAAGGCGAACACCTGCGTGCGCTGCTTGCCCTTATTGTCCTTGCCGTTTGTGCTCGACTTGTATTTGGTTTGATAACACCACCTGTTTCACCATTTGTGATTGAGGCGGGATCATGAGGTTTTTAATTGCAATAATTTCATTGCTCGCTTCAACACCAGCTTTCAGCGCTAACATTGCGATTGCGCTCACGGATGATTTGGTCCGGGTCGATACAAGCTTTGATGGTGCACGACTTGTGCTTTTTGGAGCCGTCACTGGTATTGAAAACCCCGAAACGTTGATCGATATCGTTTCCGTCGTGCGCGGCCCTGACGCAACATTTAATATCCGTCACGTTGAAAAAAGAAATTTAATTTGGATGCCCGGTAACGCACAAGAGATTGAAAGCGCGCCAGGGTTGTATCTAACAACCTCGACAAAACGTCTGACAGATATTGCCCCCCTGCCCGACCAAGCCACCTATAGACTTGGCGCTGATTTCCTTGATATCCAAACAATTCCATTAGAAGAACCCGACACAGCTTTGTACGCAAACGACCGAGCGACCATTTTCAAAAATGCGTTTTTATCTGAATTTGAAGATCGCGGTTTATATCTAGAAACGGTCGGTGGGGTTGAATTCAAAAAAAGCGGACTCTTTACCATCAATGTGGACCTTCCAGCGACCACACCTGTCGGCGACTATGACGTTTCCGTATACCTCTATCGCAATGGCGAACTGCTAGCTCGGGATACAGCGCAACTCGCCGTCAATAAGGTCGGTATGGAGCGCCGTATTTACGAGCTCGCTCACAACCGTCCCGTGTCCTACGGCGTTTTTTGTGTCACAATATCCCTTCTAGCTGGGTGGTTTGCAGCATTCGCATTTCGCAAATGAATTTTTTGGGCTAACCTAATGGCGGGAGGGGCTCATGCAGCAATTACCACAACACGAAGAGATGACGCGGCTCGGCTTCTACGGCCTCATTCCGTTTGTAGCGGGTGCCGTGGCCCTGTGGCTTAGCCCTTGGATCATCCCTCTACATATCGCGCTCGACTTTCATCAAATAGCGCTAGTTTATGGTGGGGTCGTTGTTGTCTATTTGGCGGGCGTCAATTCAGGGGCTATTTTGACGCCGAAGCTGAAATCCACTAGCTCCATTATTCCTGGCAAACTCATGGCACTCGTTGCGCTGTTCGCAATATTGCCGAGAGGGACTTTCTTCTTTTCACTCGGTGCCGCGTGGAGCCACCTCGTCATATTAATATTGCTCATCTATCTTTTGATGCGCGATCTGGCCGCAGTTAGTGATGGTATTTTACCGCGTTGGTATGGCACTCTCCGTACGCGCCTAACATTTTGGGCGGGACTCTCTATCTTGATGATCATGAGTCGTTTGTTGCTCCTGGGCTTTTATTGACGTGAAAATTCTCTTCTCTCTCGGCATTTTTCAAAAATTGATCGCACATTAAACCCCCATGGACGCACAAGCGCTTAATCAGCTGACTATCGCTCTCGATCCAATGTCGCAGGTCATGCTGGCTTCCGCTATTATCATCATGATGTTTGCAATCGCCCTCGGTCTGCGGCCATCACATTTTGGGTTTTTGCGCAATGACCCCAAACTTTTTTTTGGGGGTCTCGCGGCGCAATTGATTGCGTTACCTGCGCTCACCATCGCACTTGCCGCAATATTACAACCCGACCCGTCCATTGCATTAGGCATGATCGTCGTTGCTGCGTGCCCCGGCGGTAATGTTTCGAATTTTATGACATATGCGTCGCGGGGTGACACCGCTTATTCGGTTTCATTGACAGCAGGGTCGAGCGTCATCGCAGCGCTCTGGACTCCAGCTTCCATACTACTTTGGTCAGAGCTGTATTCACCAACGGCCGACCTCTTAGAAACAATCGAATTTAATCGCATTGCTTTTGTTTTGCAGACGACTTTCATGCTTGCGGTACCTCTTTCGTTGGGGATGGCAACTGCCTTTTTTCGGCCGAATATGGCCGATAAGTTACGAAAACCGCTGGCCATGTTTGGCGCAGCGATTATGGCTTTTGTGATTATCCGGGGTACTCTCGACTTTTGGCCAATCCTTATTGGCGCATGGGCAATCATTATGATCCCAGTAATTACTCATAATGCAGCCGCCTTTGCTCTTGGTGCCGCTACTGGTCGCATTCTATCGGCGACCCCACCCCAACAACGATCATTGACTTTTGAAGTCGGCATTCAAAACGCTGGTTTGGCGGTAGTTTTGCTAATTGCCCAGTTAAAAGGCATGGGCGGTGCTGCGGCAATTGCAGCTGTATGGGGTGTTTGGCACTTCTTTTCAGGCGGGGCTATGATTGTATTTTACCGGTATCTAGATCGCAGGAAGGTGAAAACCACATGAGCTTTGACGTAAAAATCAACAATGGCCAAATCTTCGATGGCAATGGCGGTGCCCCTATACACGCAAATATTGGCATTAAAGATGGGCGCATTGCGGAAATCGGTGCATGCGACGCGAAAGCTACACAGGTAATTGATGCTTCCGGCGCAATCGTCACACCGGGATTTATCGATCTCCATACACATTATGACGGCCAAGTTTCTTGGGACGAAGAGTTGAAACCTTCCGTCAATCACGGCGTTACAACTATCCTTATGGGGAATTGCGGGGTCGGTTTTGCGCCGGTTAAGAAACATGACCACGATCGCCTCATCCGTCTCATGGAAGGCGTGGAAGATATTCCTGGAACAGCATTGCACGAAGGGTTGACTTGGGAATGGGAAAGCTTTTCGGACTATATGAATGCGATCGATGCAGCACCTCATACCATCGACTTTGCGGTCATGGTCCCTCATGACCCTATCCGGGTCTATGCGATGGGAGATCGCGCTACTGCATTTGAGCAATCGACCGACGACGATATCGCGGCCATGCGCGCCATGGTGCGCGATGCCTTAGAGGCTGGTGCTGCCGGGTTTTCGATAGGACGCACCGACGTTCACCGTACGGCTG
>JAJFGD010000184.1 GCA_021776315.1 Hyphococcus sp.
AGCAGGTTTGGACCGTTACGGTCCAGATGGTTTAAAAGGCCAAGAGCGATTAAGTTGGGAAATTACCACTTGGTTTTTCGATGATTTAATCCGCCAAAGTGAATTTGAATATAGCGACTATCCGATTACCCAGTTGGATGGTGTGACTGTGAATATGCCGAGCTTCCTAACGGATGCGCATGTCATTAAAAACGAAAAAAGTGTGAAGCGTTATATCAGCCGCGTCGAAGAATTTGGCCGTGTATTGGTCGAAGTAAAAGTCCGGGTTGAAGAATATCGCGACAATGGCGTCGTTGCGCCGGACTTTGTCATCGAGGGCGCTCTTGAGGGTATGAACTCTTTCATTGAAGGGGGTGCCGCAGAAAACCCATTAGTGACAACGCTTCCTGAAAAACTTGATGCCATTGAAGGGCTGAGTGACGAAAAGAAAGCGGCGTATATTGCGGCCGTAACTGAAGCCGTAAGTGATCACGTAATCCCTGGTTATGAGGCGATGATTGCGCTTCACGAAGACTTATTGGCAACGGCAAATCACGACGCCGGCATTTGGCGCATTCCGAATGGCGCAGAGATTTACGAAGTTGCGCTGAAATCTTACACGACCACTGATTTTACGGCCGATGAGATCCACAATATTGGGTTGTCTGAAGTTGATCGAATTAACGGGGAAATGGATGCCATTTTAGTCGGCCAAGGTCTGGTTGAAGGAACTGTCTCTGAGCGGGTGCGCATCTTGATGGAAGATCCCGAACAGCAGTTCCCAAATACAGATGATGGGCGTCAGGAAATGCTCGACTACCTGACTGGACTTAACGATGACATCATGGCGATGGCCGGTGATTATTTTATTACCTTACCGCCACAACCGCTTGAAATTGTTCGTATTCCGGAGTTTTCTGAAGGTTCTGCGCCAGGTGGTTACTACAACCCGCCGGCATTGGATGGCTCTCGTCCAGGACGCTTCTATATAAATCAGAAAAACACGGCGGATAATCCTAAATGGACGCTGCCAACCCTGATGGTGCACGAAGGCGCACCGGGCCACCATTTTCAACTTTCTGCAGCGCAGCTCATGGAAGGTGTTCCCATGTTGCGCAAACTCTCGCCATTTAGTGCCTTTTCAGAAGGTTGGGCGCTTTACGCCGAGCGTTTAGCGAAAACAGATATGGGCCTATATGATGGTGATCCACTGGGCGATTTAGGCCGCTTGCAAGCAGAGATGTTTCGTGCCGTCCGGCTTGTCGTTGATACAGGTCTTCATCACAAGCGTTGGTCACGTGAAGAGGCAATTGCATATATGGTCTCCCAGACCGGCATGACGGACGCAGAAGTCACCCGTGAGATTGAACGCTATTCAGTCTGGCCGGGCCAGGCGACGGCGTACAAAACGGGTCAGCTAGCAATTTTGCAGATGCGCGAGAAAGCGGAAGCTGAACTGGGTGATGATTTTGATCTCCCGGAATTCCATGAAACTGTTCTTCTCAATGGCGGTATGCCTCTCGGTATCCTCGAAGGCGTGGTTGACGACTGGATCGACGAGAAAAAAGGGGCTTAGAATTTGCCCCTCTCACCAGTTCCGATCTCAAAGATATTACTTTGGACATTGGTGCTTGGCGTTGTGTTTAATCTGCTGGGGTGGCTCGGCAATAATTTGCTTCTCGGCGATGACTGGGATGCAGCGAATGCCGGCGTGAAGGTAGGCTTCAGCCCGCCTTGGTCTCCGCTTGTCAAAGAGATCATCACGGTTGTCTCGGATTTCATCTACGCGTTCACACTCATCAGTCTGTTTGCCATGGCTGGCAAACGGACGGTCGGCACGGCGATTAAGCTTGCTATTTTGGTCTGGGTGATTGGCGTCGCGATTTTATACATGGTTTTGGTCAATGCGGGGTTCTTACCAATAGATGTCGCTTGGAAGACGTCATTGCTGGCATTGACGATATTTGTCCTGGGGGCACCTATTTTGCCCGCCGTAATCAAAGGGTAGAACACGCTGGAAAGGGTTGCGGCGAGACGGGGCATAGGCTAAACGCCCAATCTTTCCGCAATTGGCCCTTGCTGCGTTGCCCCAGAGGGCTTATCTGACGCAACTCAGCGGCCTGAAGAAGCTTTTTGATGATTGCAATTATCCTAACGATTCATACGCTTATCGTACTCGGTCTCATCGTCGTCGTGCTGTTGCAGCGCTCGGATGGCGGTGCTCTTGGCATTGGTGGGGGTAGTGGCGGTGGCTTCATGTCCGGCCGCGGCGCGGCAAATGCCTTGACCCGGACGACATCGATCCTAGCCGCCTTATTTTTCGCCACTTCATTGGGGCTGGCCATTTATTCGGGTGCCGGTGACAATGATGAGGCTGTGATTGAAGAATTGACGGGACAGGCAACGCCAGAACCAGAAGCAGAGATTGCAGCACCATCGACAGAAGATTTATTGCAGTCCATTGGCGGCGATACCAACGAAACCGGTAGCGCCCTGCCAGCAGCTGAGCAAGAAATCCTGGACACGCTGGGAACCGCCACAGCGCCGGCATCAACAGTTGATGAAGCGCCGGTCGACCCGCCATCTAGCGATGATACGGATGCGACAGACGAAGAATCCGACCAACCTGACCAATAAACACGCAAACTAATGGAATTTTCCATTTGCTTGCTGAGGAATCTTCGCTAAGACGGACTTCCATGGCGCGGTATATTTTCATTACCGGCGGCGTGGTGTCGTCTCTCGGAAAAGGTGTTGCTTCTGCAGCGTTAGGTGCGTTGCTGCAAGCACGTGGATATAAGGTTCGACTGCGAAAGCTCGACCCCTATCTCAATGTCGATCCTGGCACTATGTCGCCTTATCAGCACGGCGAAGTTTTCGTTACCGATGACGGTGCGGAAACTGACCTAGACCTTGGGCATTATGAACGTTTCACGGGTGTCTCTGCATCCAAAAGCGATAATGTCACGACCGGCCAAATCTATTCCCGGATCATTGAGCGGGAGCGCAAAGGCAACTATCTCGGCGCGACCGTACAGGTCATTCCCCATGTCACTGATCAGATCAAAGAATTTGTCCTAGCCGATGCGGGCGAGGCCGATTTCGTCTTATGTGAAATTGGCGGGACGGTTGGCGACATTGAGGCGCTGCCGTTTTTTGAAGCCATCAGACAGCTCGGCAATGAGTTACCACGTGGTGATGCTGTCTACGTGCATTTGACGCTGATGCCGTTTATTCCGTCAGCGGGCGAGTTGAAAACAAAACCGACCCAACACTCGGTTAGAGAATTGCGCGCGATTGGTATTCAACCAGATGTGCTGCTTGTTCGTACCGACCGCGCGATCCCTGATAGTGAACGTAAAAAGATTGCACTGTTTTGTAATGTGCGCTCATCAGCTGTGGTTCAGGCACTTGATTGTCGCACCATTTATGAAGTGCCATTGGCCTATCATGGTGAAGGCTTTGACCAGGAAGTGCTTGATGCATTCGGCGTTCGCAATCCTCGTGAACCGGAATTGTCAGGCTGGAAAGAAATCGTTGAGCGCGTCACCATCCCTGATGGTGAGGTCACTATTGCTGTCGTTGGCAAATATACAGTTTTGAAAGATGCTTATAAATCACTGATTGAAGCAATCGCCCACGGAGGCATAGCCAACAATGTCCGGGTCAATGTCGAATGGATTGAGTCTGACGTTTTTGAAAAAGAAGAACAGGCGATCAGCGCGTTGGAAGGCGTGCACGGAATCCTCGTGCCGGGTGGATTTGGCGAACGTGGTGCAGAAGGCAAGATCAAAGCCGCGCGATTTGCCCGTGAGAAAGAGATTCCCTATTTCGGCATTTGTTTTGGCATGCAAATGGCCATCATCGAAGCGGCGCGTCATTTAGCGGGTGAAACTGATGCGACATCGTCAGAATTTCCTGGTGGCGGCAAACACGTTGTTGGGTTGATGACCGAGTGGGTCCGCGGCAACCAAACGGAAACGCGCAGTGAAGCGGGTGACCTTGGGGGCACGATGCGCCTTGGCGCTTATCCCGCTCGCTTAAAACCGGGAAGCCGGGTTGCTGAGATTTATGGCACGGAAGAAATCTTCGAACGCCATCGTCACCGGTTTGAAGTTGATATGGCATGGGCCGAGCGATTGGCTGAGCACGGGATAGAATTTTCTGGGGTTTCTCCCGATGGAGAATTGCCGGAGATTATGGAAATTCCGGACCACCCTTGGTTCATCGGTGTGCAGTATCATCCGGAACTAAAGTCACGGCCATTTGAACCACACCCGCTTTTCGCGTCATTTGTTGATGCTGCGGTAAAGCGTTCTCGCTTGGTATAATAGTCGTCTAAGACCGCATAAGAATTCGATTTCAATCCAGGAGAATTTTTCGTGTATCAATCGGTTTTGGTAACCGGCGCATCAAGCGGTATTGGTGAGGCAACCGCGTTGCATCTCGCCCATAAAGGATTTCGCGTTTATGCCGCCGCGCGCAGTGCGGATAAGCTAAAAGGTCTGGCGGGGCTTGGTGGTGGTTCAATCCATCCGGTTTCCTTGGACGTCACTGATGAAGCATCGATTGCGCAAGCGCTTAGCGAAATCAATGCCAAAGGCGAAACACTATTCGGCTTGATCAATAATGCCGGCATTTCAGTCATGGGCCCGCTAGAACAGCTGACGAGCGATGAATGGCGACGCCAATATGAAACCAATGTTTTTGGGTTGGTAAATATGTGTGCAGCGGTTCTGCCACAGATGCGTGGCGCAGGGCGTGGGCGCATCATCAATATTGGATCTGTTGCTGGCCGGATCGCAGCACCGTTCCAAGGGGCCTATGCATCATCAAAACATGCGGTGGAGGGGCTCTCGGATTCTCTGCGCCGCGAGGTTGAACCGCACGGCATAAAAGTGACGGTCGTGCGCCCTGGTTTCATTAACACTCCCTTTGGACATCAAGAACAAGAAGGTCTTGATCGGTTTGTGGGGGAGGGACAACCTTATTCGGACCAAGTGCAAATATTTAAATCATGGCATGCTAAAGGCCATCCAACAGCGCCACCGCCAAGCGTTGTTGCCGAAGCTGTGCACAAAGCACTTACAGCGGAGCGCCCGCATGCGCGGTATGCAGTGCCAAATGAGGCCATAGGCTTTTTGGCTCTGAGAAATTTTTTACCGGCAGGAATCGTGGACAAAATCTTTGAGCGCGTGAATGGTCTTGATGCGTTCCGAAAAAGGAAAAACGGATGAGCGGTCATATAGATCCCACGCGAGAGCAATTCGGTACGATGATGAAAATGATCGGTGACGGTCCGATCAACATGCTCAATCTCATTCGATTGAATGAAACTGCGAAATACGAAGATGGTCGCGCCGCGACGGGTGCCGAAGCCTATGGGACCTATAGCAAAGAGGCTGGTCCTATCTTTACCGGTGTTGGTGGCCAAATCGTTTGGTCCGGTGAGCCGAAACTGGTCCTGATCGGCCCTGAGGACGAGTATTGGGACATTGCATTTATTGCGGCCTATCCGTCAGCTGCCGCTTTTGGGAAGATGGTCGCGGACGAGGCCTATCAGAAGATTGTCTTTCACCGACAAGCCGCGGTGCGGGATTCACGCCTTATCCGGATGGCACCACAAGAAAATGGTGCAGATTTCGGCTAATACCCATCACTAGCTGGTGTTTGACTGGGCCTCAGAGGCCCTGGAACCAATTCGGACTTGTTCCGATTTCGCGGTCCGGCTAGGTAATGACCATCAATTGGGAAAATCGAGACATATCAATGCCAACGCCGATTCTTATGCCTGCGCTCTCACCGACCATGGAAGAGGGCACCCTTTCAAAGTGGAATATCAAAGAAGGCGACAAAGTTTCGTCTGGTGATGTGATTGCCGAGATCGAAACCGACAAGGCAACGATGGAAGTCGAAGCCGTCGACGAAGGCGTGATCGGGAAAATCCTGGTCGCCGAGGGTACTGAGAACGTCAAGGTGAATGACCCGATTGCGGTGATCGTTGATGAAGGCGAGAGCGCCGACGATTTTGACCCAGCCAGTTTGAATGGCGCTGCGGCACCAACCCAAACAGAAGCTCCGCAAGGTGAGCTCAGTGAAAATCATGGTGCGCCTGTTCAAGCGTCGGCGCCGAACGATCCAGAATTGCCCGATGATGTCGTGATGTCGCCAATTACGATCCGTGATGCGTTACGTGACGCAATGGCCGAAGAGATGCGCCGCGATCCAGACGTGTTCCTCATGGGTGAGGAAGTGGCAGAATATCAAGGTGCCTATAAAGTTAGCCGTGGCCTTTTAGAAGAATTTGGACCGCGCCGGGTCGTTGATACGCCGATCACTGAATATGGTTTTGCCGGACTTGGGGTTGGTGCAGCTTTTGCCGGACTAAAACCAATCGTTGAATTCATGACCTGGAACTTTGCCATGCAGGCGATTGACCACATCATTAATTCAGCAGCGAAGACCCGATATATGTCGGGCGGCCAGATGGCGTCGCCAATCGTGTTCCGTGGGCCCAATGCTGCTGCGTCGCGCGTTGCGGCTCAGCACTCTCAAGATTACGCCGCATGGTATGCGAATGTGCCGGGATTGATTGTCATCTCCCCATATTCAGCATCTGATGCAAAAGGCCTGTTGAAAGCCGCAATCCGCAATCCCAATCCAGTCGTCTTTTTGGAACATGAGTTGCTTTACGGCGATACGATGGAAATTCCTGATGTGGATGATTGGGTGCTGCCAATTGGTAAGGCGAAAGTAGCCCGTGAAGGCACGGACGTGACCATCGTTTCTTATTCGCGCGGCGTGAAGTTCTCTCTTGAAGCAGCGGAGATGCTGGCGGGTGAGGGCATCTCGGCAGAGGTTGTGGACTTGCGCACGATCCGACCAATGGATGCAGAGACGGTGATTAACTCAGTGAAGAAAACCAATCGTGTTGTGACCGTTGAAGAAGGCTGGGCACCTTGCGGTGTTGGTGCTGAGGTGGCTTGGCAAGTGATGCAACATGCTTTTGATTATCTTGACGCCCCGCCATTGCGCGTGACGCAAGAAGATACACCGTTGCCATATGCGGCAAACCTTGAAGCGCTTAGCTTGCCCAACGCAGAGAAGGTCGTGAAGGCCGTCAAGCAAGTGATGTACAAAGCGTGATATCGGAAGCGCAAGATGACCACCGTCGCTCCCAAGGCTATGTGACGATGGTCTACGGCGCGCGCAAATTTTACGAGATGGCGGTAAATTTAGCGCTTTCCGTAAAGCTCAACGATCCGGATCGGCCCATTACATTGCTCTTCAAGAACGGTGATTCATCGCCGGATGATCTCGCGATTTATTTTGACCGATGCTTACCCATACCGAACGCCGATACATATCCGGGGGCCACTATTAAGCTTGGTGTCTATGAACCGTCGCCATATGACGAGAATTTTTATGTCGATGCTGATTGTTTGATCATGAAGCGCGATATGGATCGCCATTGGTCGAAATATGGAGTTCAAGATTTTGCGATCTCTGGTGACAAAAAAACCAGCGGCACCGCATTTGGATGCGATGTCCTTGAGATGATGTCTGCTGCTGATGTCGACTATATGATCGATGCTAATTGTGGGATCGTATTTTTCCGAAAAGGCGAACATGCGGAAAAAGTCTTTGTCGATGCACGCACTTATATGGCTGACCGTGATCCAGCGTTGATTGAATTGCGCCCGCGTCGCGGTGACGGCGTCAGTGATCAACCGTATTTTTCAGCCGCTATGGCGAAATCCAAAATTGAGCCAATTTCCTATACTGCGAATGAAGGGACGATCATGGCGACGACTTGGCGCGCCAAGGATATCGAATTTGATATATCGTCAAACCAGTCCCGCCTTAAAAAACCGATCGGTTTTCGAGTTCTGAACCGCTTCTGGGCAAAAGGCTGGGTCCAGCATGAAACCAGCATTGCCCATTTTATAGAATTAAAGCCGCAATCGCTCTATCAAAGCCAATCAGATTGGCTGCGTGACCATTTCAATGTACCGCGTTTCCAATTTGATTGACGGCTTGGTCAATCTGCCATTGGTGTGATAAATCGCACGGTGCCACTACGTGAAGAGAAAATTGAATGCCAACTCCAATCCTTATGCCCGCTCTTTCGCCGACCATGGAAGAAGGTACGCTCGCCAAATGGAACGTGAAGGAGGGCGATAAGGTCTCCTCAGGCGATATCATAGCTGAGATCGAAACCGACAAAGCGACGATGGAAGTAGAAGCCGTCGATGAAGGTACCGTTGGCAAGATTTTGATTGATGAGGGGTCTGAGGGCGTGAAGGTCAATGCGTTGATCGCTGTTTTGCTCGATGATGGAGAAAGCGCTGGCGACATCGATGAAGCGGCCTTGGCCGGTGGATCGGCATCTGCGTCGAGCATGCCCGCGCCAGAAAAAGCGGCGTCAGCGCCGGCATCTCAGC
>JAJFGD010000185.1 GCA_021776315.1 Hyphococcus sp.
GAGGCGGGCCAAAATTACCAACCAGCTGTGCTGCCGCCAATAGAACAAACAAGACAATCGGCGCGATACGCCCCATCGCGCCTTTCGCTGTGGTCTTTGTGAGGTAAAGACCAAGCCCGGCAATCAACAGTGCAAATTCCGTCGATACGGCAACCGGACGATTATCCCACAAAGCGAGACCTACTTTCGGACCATCGAACCAAAGCTCCAGATCTGGTTTGTGCATTACAAAATCGAGAACCCAGTGAGAAAAGACAAGCGCGCCGATGATGATGCCGCCGATGAGCCTCGCCCGCTTACGCAGTACCATATAAACCGCGCCCGCGACAGCGCTCCACACCACCGCCATGACAAAACTATGCGTATACGGCATATCATAAAGGTCGAAATGATTGGACGCGGTAAAATTCTCAATGATGCGGACATGCTCAACACCGAGGAGTACGAACGGTGCCCATAAGATGTCGAGGAACTGAACGGCGACAAATCCATGCCAGAGCTTGATGCGCCCGCCCGCCATCGCCGCTGCCGGCCCGTAATGACCAATGAACATTTAAAACGCCCCTTTTCCCGACGGCCCTCGCCATTCCAATCTCTGATCGACCGCCATCCGCCCACAAGAATAGCGCCCCACAACCGATGCGGCATTACCCTACACCATTTTGCTATTGTTTTTATAGCGTTAGCGACACCCGCGCTGGGATTAACCTTGCCCCGGATTTGCTCTATCATCCCCTTGTCAGGCATCGGTGGGACGAAAATCATGGGCCTGATCGGGGATTTTGGATGGACTTGAAAAGCTTGAAATCGAAGCTGGCCGACAAGATGCGCAGCGCTTTTGCGCGCGCTTCCGGCAAGCCATCAAAGCTTTCTGTATCTTCCAATAATGACGGGAGCGTCTTGCGGTTCGCATTTTCCGATCCGACGAACGTTTTATTCCCTGGCGACAAAGATAGCGGAGATGGTCCGGCTGCTTTGCCACTGAGCATGTTATTGGAACGCTCCGCCCACAATATCGTCACCCATGCGCGCGATCTGCGAGACCGTACCAATGTGCTTGTTGAATCGATTAGCGCGCGCGCCGGCGGTGAAGTCACGCTCGCAACCCAATCGCTGCGCTTCATCATCGGTGGCGTCTGGCTGCTCACTGCAATTTGGTTATATCTCAGTGGGGCCGGCACATTGTCTGGGAGTGTCTCTGCAATTTCATCCGGCATGTCTGCAGAAGACGCGATGACCCTCGCGCGAACATTCTTCCCTATTGGCATTGCGGGCATTGGGGTCGCCATGGCGGTGGCGGCACTGGTCGCGGCAACCGGCAATGGCGCTAATGATAAGGTTCGCCAAGAAGCGCACGATCTGGGCCTTTTCATTGCCGAGACTGCTCGCGAGTTTGACAACGACCTCACCCATATGCGCGAAGAAATGAACCGCCGCGGCGATCCTGCAGACGCAGTGGTAGATTTGTCCCATGCGCATCTGACAGCGCTGGAGGCCACCGCCTATTTCCGTGAGATTTCGTTTTTGACCGGCACAGAAGGTGAAGACGCCAAACTACGCTTTCGGCGTTTCCTATCACGCCCGTCTTCGGGAGGCTCCATGCTCGAGGGCTTCATACTTGGTGCCCTGATAGGTGTTATCGCAGCCGTATTTTTCACGGGGCCTAAACCAGAACTTCCGGTCGTCAGCGCCCTACCGGATATCGCGAAATACCCATGGGCCGCTAATTTATTGCTGTTGGGCGGTATTCTCTATGCAACGATTGGGGTGATCCTGTCTGTGGCTGGAGGAGCGATCAGCGCTGGCGCAGTCTCCAAGGCGCGCGATGAGGCGCTTGCTTCCTTGCGCGGTGCGTTTACGTCACGCGAAGCGCCCCGCCCCGCAGACGTTATTCGACGCATCGAAGACGCGGTGGACGTCTTCCGCGCCAGAGTTGGCGAGCGCGGTACAGGTACCTCACGCAGCGCACATGGCGGACCCGCTGCCGCAAGTTTCGACCAAGGCGGTGAAGGTGATGACATTCCCGCCTGGCGCAAGCGCGATTCGTCTGCGCAATTCGTGGAAACAAGCTTCCACTCAGCCCCCCAAACTTGGCGCGCAGACGCCTATGCGAAAAAATTTGAGGCCACGGGCATCGAGGAAACGGGGTCGAAACGAGGCCTTTTAGGGCTTAAAAAAGACAAGCGCGATTAACACTAAAGGCGTACCCAGTGCGTCCTGTTAAGACATCCTTAACCAAAAACTTTTGCCCTGTGAACAACTTCATGTTGACGTTGGGGTCGGGCTCTATCACTATATGTTGTGCCGGTTGGGAATATCGGCAATCATTTAAGAACAGCAACACCGCGCCGGAAAGCGCGCCCTTTTGGGCAAGCCGGCGGTGAAAAGTTGCGCGCCTTTTTCGGGGGGCGAACAGGCAAAGGAACGGGAGCGTAATGTCGTTTTCAGAAGCAGCAAAAGAGACAGAAAACAACGGCGTCGAGGCAGAGGGAACCCCTGCACCAGCAGCGCGAAAGGCCGATGATGCGGCTCGTCCAGCGCTTAAAGTGGTGCGCGATATCGTTGTGGATCGCTCACGCGATGCCTTGCTGACAGACTTTGGCAAGAAGACCATGGAGGACCGCTATCTGCTCGATGGTGAGTCGTTTCAGGATATGTTTGCCCGGGTCGCGCGCACCTATGGTGATGATGCGGATCACGCCCAGCGGATTTACGATTATATCTCCAAGCTTTGGTTCATGCCGGCGACGCCCGTGCTTTCCAATGGCGGCGCGAAACGCGGCCTGCCGATTTCATGCTTCCTCAATGGTGTCGGCGATTCCCTCGACCATATTGTCTCGACTTGGAATGAGAATGTGGCCCTCGCCTCTAATGGCGGTGGTATTGGCACCTATTGGGGCGGCGTTCGCTCCATCGGGGAAAAGGTCAAACATGCTGGCGCGACCTCTGGGATTATTCCGTTCATCCGGGTGATGGATTCTTTGACCCTCGCAATCAGCCAGGGCTCCTTACGTCGTGGCTCAGCGGCGTGTTATCTTGATGTGCACCACCCGGAAATCGAAGAGTTTCTCGAGATCCGCAAACCCTCTGGTGATTTCAACCGCAAATCTTTGAACCTGCATCACGGCCTCAACATCACTGATGAGTTTATGGAAGCGGTCGCGGCCGACGAAGACTTTGGTCTGCGCTCACCAAAAACCAATGAAGTGCTGCGCACGGTCAGTGCCCGCAAACTGTGGCAGAAAATTTTGGAGATCCGTCTTCAAACGGGTGAACCTTATCTCGTCTTCTCCGACACGGTGAACCGTCAGATGGCCGCGCATCAGCGCAAGCTTGGCTTGAAAGTCTCCACATCAAATCTGTGTTCAGAAATTATGCTGCACACGGGCCTTGATCACAAAGGCGAAGATCGCACCGCTGTGTGTTGCCTATCTTCAGTGAACGCAGAGAAATATTACGAATGGAAAGACGAGCCGCAATTCATCGAAGACATCATGCGCTTCCTCGACAATGTGTTGCAGGACTTTATTGATCGCGCCCCATCACAAATGGCAAAAGCGGTATATTCTGCACAACGTGAACGCAGTGTTGGTCTTGGCCTGATGGGCTTCCACTCCTTCCTACAATCCATGAATGTGCCGTTTGAAAGCGCCATGGCGAAATCATGGAACACACGCCTGTTCAAGCATATCCGCATGGGTGCGGATGCGGCCTCGGTCACGCTCGCGGATGAACGCGGTGCCTGCCCGGACGCCGAAGAAGTCGGCATGAAGCAACGTTTCTCACACAAGCTGGCGATTGCCCCGACCGCGTCAATCTCCATCATTTGCGGTGGCGCAAGCCCGTGTATTGAGCCGATCCCGGCCAATGTCTTCACCCACAAAACGCTTTCAGGGTCGTTCACGGTGAAGAACGTCGCGCTTGAAAAACTACTTGATGAAAAAGGTCAGAACACGCCGGAAACATGGAGCTCGATCCTGGAGAATGAAGGATCGATCATGCATCTCGATTTCTTGTCCGACGACGAGAAAGATGTTTTCAAAACTGCTTTTGAAATCGACCAGCGTTGGGTCATCGACCTTGCCGCCGACCGTTCCCCTTATATCTGTCAGGGTCAGTCTGTGAATGTCTTCATCCCTGGCGACGTTGATAAATGGGACCTCCACATGTTGCATTGGACAGCATGGGAAAAAGGCGTGAAGTCACTTTACTATTGCCGCTCTAAATCAGTGCAACGTGCCGGCTTTGCGGGCTCTGAAAAGAAAGCCGCCAATGATAGCGAGGGCGAAGGCGGTATTGAAGCGATGCTGCAAGCCGCCGCCAAGACAGATTATGATGAGTGTCTTGCTTGTCAGTAGGGTGCTAAACCACAATTAGAAATCAAACAGCTGCTGTCATTGTGACCGCAGCTGTTTTTTTATGACCCGTGCATAATCTGTTGTACCCGAGCCGATTAAGGCTTCTGGATGCCGGATCAAGTCCGGCATGACGGTGGGGGGTAAATCAGTACTTCACCCTAGGCGTCATTGCGGGCGTGACCCGCAATCCATGCCTCTGCTTTCGATGACGTGTGTAAAAGTCTGCACTACCTAAAAATACTCTCCACGCGCAGCACCGTCATAACGGCCTGACTGCAGGCAACATTTCTTGAAATCTGCGTCCACTTCCGCACGGGCACGAATCATTGCGACCGAGCTTTTCATTCAGCTCAACCTCGCCGCCTTTGATTGTTCGATAGCCCCGTTTGACATTCGTCTCGGACGGAAAACCCTTACGCCGTTTCGACATAACCTCGAAAGCAAGGGAGGTTTTCGGTATTTTTATACTTTGCCATGACAGCCTCCATTCAATACGCGCTCGCTGAATAGAGTTTCCTGGATGCCGGATCAAGTCCGGCATGAC
>JAJFGD010000186.1 GCA_021776315.1 Hyphococcus sp.
GCGCTCAACGACTTCGTTAGGCGTGTAATTCAAATCACATTCTGGATCTGGTTCGTCATAGTTGATCGTTGGCGGTGACGCACCGTTTTGCATTGCAAGTATTGAAGCAATAGTTTCGATACCACCCGCGGCTCCTAGCAAATGTCCGTGCATGGACTTTGTCGAAGATACGAGCAACTCGTCAGCACCAGCGCCAAATACCATTCTTATGGCCTTAGTCTCAGTTGGGTCGTTCAACAGCGTTCCCGTACCATGGGCATTAACATAAACCTTGGACGGATCATCTATAGATAAGCCATTGAGCGCTAATTTCATTGCGCCTGCTGCACCATCGACCGCTGGGTTAATCATGTCATTTCCATCAGCGTTCATACCAAAGCCTGCTACGTGCGCGAGGATATTAGCTCCTCGATCCCGTGCGTGACTTTCTTCTTCTAAGACGAGCACACCAGCGCCTTCGCCAATCACCAATCCATTTCGGTTTTTCGAAAATGGGCGACAGGTATCACTCGCTAGTATATGCATCGCGCGCCATGCCTCTAAGGCCCCAAAGTTTAAAATGGCTTCACTTGCACCAGCAAGACCAACATCGGCAGACCCAGTTCGAATTAAATCCGCACAAACCCCAATCGCGTGTGCCCCTGAAGCACATGCGCTGGAAATAGCAAAGGCCGGTCCGCGCATCCCATATTGGATTGAGATATGGCTTGCCGGTGCGTTAGGGATTATCTTGAGAATCGACAAAGGATGTGGTTTTCGCCCTTTGCGCAAAATATTTTCGTAACTCTTATCGAACGTACCCTGCCCACCTATGCCAGTGCCAATAATGCATGCAGCGCGCGGGGAAAGTTCATCATTTATTTCCAAACCAGAATTCTCAACCGCTTCAGCCGCCGCCAAAACAGCGAGCTGTGACACGCGATCGGCGCGAGCAAGATCGCGACTTTGCGTCGATAACCGGTCTTCGATATTGTCCACTGCTGCAGTTGGAACAGTAAGAGTCAAATCATCTAACGCATATGCGCGTTTTTCGATTCCACATTTGCCGGTTGAAAGACCACTCCAAAAGGACGGTACATCAGCGCCAATTGGCGAGACTACACCCATCCCAGTAACAACAACGCGACGGTCCATAACGTAATTACGTCTTTATGAGTTTATTTAACGCGTCGATGAGATCACCTACCGTCTTCATATCACCGAAAGGGTTCTCATTGGCATTAAACGGGACTTCGACGCCTAGCTTTTCTTCTACTTCATAGATGATTTCGACAACAGAAAAGGAATCAATCCCGAGATCGGCGACCTCAGTTTCACGGGTCAGCTCGCCCGTAAGCCCTACCGCATGTTCCTTGACGATTTCCATCAGCGTCGGTTCAATCTCAGCCATGGACGCACTCCTATTCTTTAGATCGGTCTTATCCGATGGTGCTGCCTATTGCTAGGCGACACATCACCAAATCAGTCCCTAAAATTCTTATATTGTAGGGGTTGTTCAAGTTTCATTGCCTTAACAAAAGCGATGACATCTTGCAGATCATCACGCTTCTTGCCCGTAATGCGGAGTTCTTCTCCCTGTATGGCTGCCTGAACCTTGAGTTTTTCTCCCTTGATCGCCTTGACTATTTTTTTTGCCAATTCCTTGTCGATCCCCTGCTTCAGCAAAACCTGCTGGCGCACTGACTGCCCAGCTGCGGGTTCAACTTTTTGATAATCAATAGACCCCGGCTCGATTCCGCGTTTTTGCATATTTCCCTGCAAAATTTCATGCATTTGTTTGAGCTTCAAATCGTCGTCAGCGAAAATCGTTATTACGCCCTCTTTGATCTCAATAGTCGATTTAGATCCCTTGAAATCATATCGCGTCGAGATTTCTCGGGAAACGTTTTGCACAGCATTTTCAGCTTCAGCAATTTCAACATCCGAAACGATATCAAACGATGGCATGTAAGCTCTCCTATTCCGTCGGCACGTAGCCAGAAATAAACTCCTCGGGCATTCGCGCAGGTTTGCCCGATTTCATATCAATAGAAACAAAAACAGTCTGCCCTCGGAACAGCACTCTTTTATCTGCAGGACGTCGCATTTCAAAAGCGCGAACCAAGCGAACTCGACCATCGTTTTTTGCTATCCATGTAGCGACGTCAATTTTTTCTCCAGCGCGCGCAGACGCTAGGTAATCAAATTCATGTCGCCAAACAACACAACCAACACCTAGGCGCTCATAATCTGAAAAAGACAAACCCAACGCATTTGTGTGGGCCCAAGCAATATCCATTGCCCAGGCAACATAGCGCACATTGTTGACGTGACCGAAAGCATCGATGTCGCCGTTAACGACGGTTCGAGACTGCACAAAAGGATCGGATACGGGCCAAATATTTTGCATGGCCTTAGCGACTACCCATGCTGGGACTACTGTCAAGCATTAGGCAGATACAAAATGCCAGACGGTCTGTAAGCCGGGTTCTGTCTTTCTCACGAAAGGATGGCTATTCCTCTAGGCGTGCGATTACTCGCACACTCAAGCAACCAACCCGGACGATTGGGCTCGAAGACCGGCCCGCCCCTACTTTTGCAAGTAGCGGCACATCGTCCCTATTCGGTCTTGCTCCAGGCGGGGCTTGCCGTGCCTGCCCTGTTGCCAGCGCGAGCGGTGCGCTCTTACCGCACCTTTTCACCCTTACCATCAGATGATGGCGGTTTGTTTTCTGTGGCGCTTTCCCTCAGGTCACCCTGGCCGGGCGTTACCCGGCACCTTGTCTCCATGGAGCCCGGACTTTCCTCGGCAGACACAAGGTCTGACGCAGCCATCCGACCGTCTGACGACGGAAACCTGAAGAGATGTGGGTAAAAGGTCAAGTCAAGCCAAAAGCGCCATATCGCCCAATCCTGGTTGCAAACGCAAAAACTTGCATTTCCAGAAAGGAGATATCTGGCGGCTTACCTAGCTTTCAATCTCGCAATGCGGTCCAGAACGGCCCAAATCCTGTGAAAAACCTTGCAATCGGCCATCGCCGCCGCCTATTGTCCCGCCTGGCCACGTGTTACCGGGATATCTCCGTCGGCCCAACAAAAGCGATAGAAGGCCCATACACGTGGGCTTTCCAGAACAGGGGCGTTTACATCAGCTTTCGAACACGGCCAAAATGTTTTTTGGCAGGATAACTATTGCCAAAAATCCGTGGTCGCTTGCTTCAAACCAAGTGTTTTATTGTCGTCAACTGTTCAGAAGGTATTTCTGGTATTTTGAGACTATCATACCGAGCGCCATCCGCGAGAAACGAGTTTTTACCAATGTCCCATCCGCTTACGTATCGTTCCATTGAAAAGAGTATTGTCTGTTGTCCTTAAATCAATCGATACCGCAGAATGACCCTGTCGCCTCAGCTGGCGCTGTCCAACAACAAATGAACGGGAACGCGCTCCGCTCTCGCGGCAATCGTTGCAAAGACCCGGCGGCCGCTGAACTTAAAAAGGCCGCGTCGAAATTGCCACGCCATTTTCCTGAAGGCGGCATGGAATTTAAGCGAAGCTTGTTGCAGGTCGCGACTACCGGCACCGCTTTTTTTGTAATGTTGGGCCTAATGGCGGCTGTTTCCGGCACCATGTATTGGCTGACATTGCTTTTAGCGATTCCAACTGCAGGCCTATTGGTTCGATTGTTCATTGTGCAACATGATTGCGGTCATGGATCATATTTTAAGTTGAAATCTTCGAACGACTTACTTGGCCGTATGATCAGCGTTTTAACTTTGACGCCATATGACAATTGGCGTCGTTCCCATTCAGCGCACCACGCAACAAGCGGTAATTTGGACCGACGCGGCCAAGGCGACGTGATGACGATGACCGTCGCTGAATATAAGGCAATGTCGCTGGTTGGCCGGATCGGATACCGGCTTTTTCGCAATCCGCTGATAATGAATTTTATTGGCGCACCGGTGAATTTCATTTTATTGCAGCGCCTTCCAACAGGTCGCTCTTGGACCGATCCAGATGCTCGAAACAGTATTCTGGCGCTTAATTTTGCATTGGTTATCGTTTTTGGAATTCCGATGGCGATGTTTGGCGTTGTGAAAGTCCTATCGATATACGTACCGATGATGACGATCGCCGCATGGATTGGCGGTTGGCTATTCTATGTCCAGCATCAGTTTGAAGGGACATGTTGGGAACGCGATGAAAACTGGGACTTTCACAGTGCGTCCGTCATCGGTAGTTCTTATTTTGAGCTACCACCTTTACTGCGTTGGTTTACGGGCAGTATCGGCCTTCATCACATTCACCATCTATGCAGCCGAATTCCGAACTATCGCTTGCAGGAAATCCACGAGGCATTTCCCGAAATTAGCTCGATGGCACACCGCATCAATATTGTTCAAAGCATCAAATGTTGGCGGCTCGCACTCTGGGATGAAGAAAACAAAAAGCTCATCGGTTTTAGTGACCTAAAATCTACTGCGAGCGCTTAACTTTTTCGGCAATAGCAATAAGTGCAGCTTTTGTTTGCGGGTTAAATCCTTGACCTAAAGCTTGAGGGCAGAATCGCCGCTGAAAAGCCAGCACACCCGCTGCATAATCATGAGCACTCGCATCATAACCGATTGATTGCAGTGCTAGTAGCGCATCTTCAAACGAGACATGCGTGCCGTCTACGCTGGCATCACTAACTGGTGCAAGTGCCAAACCTTCAGCAGCAAAGCTCGCCCAAGGGAATTTTTCGCCTGGATCCTCTTTGCGCCGAGGTGCCACGTCAGAATGACCAAGCACACGCAACGGTGAAATACCATAGCGAGCGCAAATTTCCTTTGTCAGCACTAGGACTGCATCAATCTGTAGGGTCGGAAATTCAGGATATTCAAACGCATGTCCTGGATTAACAATTTCAATCCCAATTGAGCGTGCATTGATATTGTTGTCTCCCTTCCATGAAGCAATGCCAGCATGCCATGCGCGATTTTCTTCATCCACAAGCCGATAGACGTCACCGTTCTCCGCAATGCAATAATGAGCACTAACCTTTGCAGATGCATCTTGAAGTCGTGCAATCGCTTCTTCGCCAGTTGCCATGCCAGTATAGTGGAGGATTAGCGTATCAATTTTGTGGTCACGTTCGTCAAAATTTGGAGAAGGCGCTTCGATAAATTTCATGTCGCTGTCCTTAAGGAACAAGTTCGGGTTCGCTCACCGGTGATTTAACACCCTGCTTTTTACTGGTACGCACCAAAACAATACCAACGCCCGCGAGGGTCATCAGCCCACCAATTACGATACGTAACCCAAACGGATCTCCAAGCAAGACTACGCCGAAAAATACAGCCAGAACTGTTGTCAACAACACACTTGGCGC
This sequence comes from Hyphococcus sp., assembly GCA_021776315.1. Taxonomy (GTDB): domain Bacteria; phylum Pseudomonadota; class Alphaproteobacteria; order Caulobacterales; family Parvularculaceae; genus Hyphococcus. Next base: position 5,354 of record JAJFGD010000186.1, read on the forward strand.
AACAACACTTACGGGCAACCGTTGTAAGAGCCAGTAATAAGCCGTGTGTCCAAAAATTGACCCGCCAATCGCAGAATACAAGATTGCTCCAGTAATGAATAGTTTGTCGGCGGCCGCAAATGAATCGCGTTGGCCAGTTTCAAAAATAAACGTCAAAACCCAAAGCCCCACACAGCCAACCAATGAAAACCAGGCAAGTAGTTCTATGGGCTTAAATGCTAGAGATTTTTTGACAAATACTGCACCGATCGCCTCTGAAAATGCGCCGGTGGCAACAAGCCCAATACCAAGAGCTATTTGCAATTCGGCATTTGCATCGTTTTGTTTGCCCAAAGCTATGATAGCAACACCGACAAAAGCTAATCCAATCCCGACCAATCGGCGCCACCCAACGCGGTCACCCAAGAACATTACCGATAAAATTGTGGCAAATGGTACATAAAGTTCCATCGCGATTGCTGCGGCGGAAGCGGTGGCAAGCTTCAAACCTGAAAACATAAATGCATAATTGATCGCCCCAAGGCAAAGACCACCGGATAAGACCCGAACCATATGACCAGGCCGCCAACGCAAAAATGCCGCCATTAATATCGCTACAAGGGTCATTCGAATTGCCGCATAAAAAATCGGCGGCAATTGCCCGACAGCCAATTTGATAACGACAAAATGAAAACCCCAGACGAGGCACATACCCAAGAGAATCGCTAACTCGCGCATGCCCACGATGCAAACTCCAATCAAGACGTCAGTAGATTGTCAGCCAATACGCCGAACACGATCGCTATACCATCACTAAATTTTAGGGAATTCGCTCGGCGCGCTGCAGATCAGGCGTTGGCTGGGTACCAATCGTCTCGATCGCTTTTTTGATTCACCAATCCTGCCAACACGGAGATGGCTAGAACGATTGGCGCAACGATCAATACAGCTGACATCGCCAAGACCGCCAGTGAAATGGAACAAAGAAATACGAGAACGTCGGTAATTCGGTCGATTGTGGCACTGACAGTTTTCGAGAAATCCAACTGAGACTCTGTTCGTTGCTTCACAATATCACCACCAAAACTACCCACATACACACCAAAGCAAACGGCAGATCGAAGGTCCACCCTATCTACCCCTACCTTAGCGCGTATTTTTAGCTCAAATCAGTTAAAATTCGCTCATAAGCAGCATTGATGGTCGCCATGCGCCCTTCGGCAATCTTGACCAAATCGCTAGGGACACCCC
>JAJFGD010000187.1 GCA_021776315.1 Hyphococcus sp.
TGAGTGGTGTCTAGCAACTCCGCATCATCAGCCCGTCGCATCGGTGCATCACTGCGACCCGCATCGCGGGCATCGCGTTCTAGTAACTCATTGTAAACAGTACGCTCTTCAAGGCCTGGCTTGCCTTTCACGAGTTCTAACCAGCGGCGATGGGCGCGCATCTCAGCATTGGCCGTCACATAGAATTTAGCCTGTGCGTTCGGACAAACGACCGTTCCAATATCGCGCCCGTCCAAAACGGCACCTTTCACGCCCCCAGGTGGGGTCGTGGCAAAACGGCGTTGAAAGTTCAAAAGTGCATCGCGCACGCCAGGATTAGCAGCGACAACGCTAGCGGCAGCACCAATCTCTTTGGTGCGGATGTCGGCATTCTCGATTTGATCCAAAGAGAAGGCTCGCGCAATAACCGTCGCTTGCGACGCATCCGCTGGGTCTTGCCCATTGGTATTCAAAATCCAGGCAACACCACGATACAAAATGCCCGTATCCAAATGAGCAAAGCTGTAATGTTCTGAAATCAAGCGCGCCAATGTTCCCTTGCCCGAGGCTGCAGGCCCGTCCAAGGCGATCACAAACGAAGATTGTCGATCAGACGCATTCATAAGCGTTGCTTATCTCGCCGCCAGCGCCGCAAGCAAGATGATTCCTCACGCGGCGGCGATATTCGCCCCAAAAGTCTGCAATACGTCAGCAAAATCCGGAAAACTGGTGGCAATCATGCTCCCATCATCAATTTCGACCGGTTTTTCGCTCGCCAACCCCAATACCAGAAAGCTCATCGCAATTCGGTGATCATGATGCGTGTTGATGCGCCCACCACCAGTTGCACATCCTTTACCGCGCACCCGCAACCAATCATCGCCGCTTTTCACGTCGACACCGCAAGCAGAAAGCCCGGCCTCAACCGCAGCAATCCGATCACTTTCTTTAATCCTCAGCTCGTCCAAGCCAGACATCATAGTCTCACCCTGCGCAAAAGAAGCTACAACAGACAGGATTGGATACTCATCGATCATCGACGGCGCACGCTCCCCCGGTACGGAGATTCCGTGCAACGGGGCATGGCGCACATGAATGTCAGCAACAGGTTCTCCACCTTGCACACGCTGGTTCTCGAAACGGATATTCGCCCCCATCTCAGCCAGGGTTTCATAAAACCCGATACGCAAAGGGTTGATCAAAACATTATTCACGACAATGTCCGTGTCAGGGACGATTGATGCGGCAGCCACCAAGAAGGCAGCCGAGGACGGGTCACCAGGCACCATGACATCACTCGAGACTAAGCTTTGACCGCCTGCCATGGTGATAAACCGCCCACCGGTGCCATCATCTTCAAAGTCCAATGAGACACCGAACGCGCCCAGCATCCGTTCTGTATGATCGCGACAAAGAATGGGTTCATGAATTCGTGTAACCCCATTCGCACCAAGCGCAGCCAGTAAAATCGCCGACTTCACCTGGGCTGAAGGCGAAGCCAGCTTACAGTCAATCGCAATCAGTTTTTCGCTTTTTTCCACAGTGACCGGAAGACCGCCATTTCGGTCAAACGGTTCAAGCCCCATCATCCGCAGTGGTTCTAAAACTCTACCCATAGGTCGCGATCGCAAGGACGCATCACCGTGAAATTCAGCGCCGACCCCCGCGCCAGCGACAGCGCCGATCATCAACCGAGCGCCGGTTCCCGAATTACCGAAATAGAGTGCTTGATCCGGTTTGTGCCATGGCGCACCGGTCACGCGCCAAACGGGGTTATCCCGTTCGATTTCTGCGCCTAAGGATCGCAGGGCCGCCCCAGTGCGCAACACATCGTCACTTTCCAATAGTCCGGCTATTTTGCTGGTTCCCGATGCCAAGGCACCGAAGATCAGTGCCCGGTGGGAGATGGATTTATCGCCCGGTGCCGAAGCGGCCCCGCGCAGCGGGCCATTTGCACGGGAAATAACGGGACCATTCAAAAATCTCATGAAATATTTGCTCACCGCTGCCTTGCCAAACCAAGATTCACACCCAATCCTTTTGACAGCGGCACGACGGCGTGGCAACACGCCCCTTCTCAACAACTTTTGAATTGGCGACGATAGATATGAGCAAACCCGAACTTGGTACTAAACGCGACTGCCCTGAATGTGGCGCACGCTTTTATGATCTGACCAAAGAACCAGCACACTGCCCAAAGTGCGACCATGAATTTATTCCTGAGGCGCTTTTGAAGCCGCGTAAGTCTCCAAAAGACGAGGTCGCTGGGGAAAAAACTGACGAACCGGCGAAACCGGAAAACGAGACGTCGTTGGAAAGCGCCGACAAAGAGCAAAAAGAAGCCGAGTCCAAAAAACGGGCAGCGCTCGACGAAGATGACAGTGACGAAAATGACGAAGACGATGAATTGGCCGCCATTGCCGATATCGACATCGACGACGACGATGATGACGAAAAAGACAATGACGATAATCTTCTCGTCGAAGAAGATGAAACCGACGTGTCTACCATCGTTAAACCCACCGGTGATGACGACTAAGCCGGCCCAACACCGGCTTGCAAATTAATACCGTCAGAGACTTGCACAGACGAAACACCGTCGCTAGTTTCCGGCACCCTCGCCTAGCGAGGTTTGGCGTGCTTCAACAAATCCCAAGAAGCACAAAAATTGATGGGGCTATAGCTCAGCTGGGAGAGCGCTTGCATGGCATGCAAGAGGTCAGCGGTTCGATCCCGCTTAGCTCCACCATTTTTAAAACGGTCAAAATTCGGATCAATAAAATACCGTATAGTAATCGAAGGTCGTCACACCGCTATTTAATGGGTGCACCAATTGACCAAGTGTACCCATAGGGGTCTTTGAGATGGCCGTAGCGGTCGCCCCAAAATTGATCAGCAAGGGGCATAGTTATTTCCGCACCCGCATCAACTGCGCGCTGCCACCAAGCATCCGCATCATCCACCGCGAGATGAAACACCGCCGACGCCGGTTCCGGCGCTTTCTCACCGCCGCGATATTCCGGAAAATCGTCATGCATCAAGATGAAATCACCATTTATTAAAAGCGCTGCATACATCAGCCGCTCGCCATTTTCCTCAGCATGGCGTCCTTTTTCTACGGCACCAAAAGCTTTTGCATAAAACTCCATGGCTTTAGCGCATTGTCCGCCGCGGATCGTCAGATGCGGCGTTACACCAGATGAGGGCCTATCTTCGCTCATATCCATCTCCTTGCCATTGTTTCCCACATGATACACCACAAAGCGCCAGGGTGTAGCATTTGCATCATTTCTATCATCCATATTACTCTAACTTGGACAATAGATGAAAGGTTGGCGGACCGGTGAAAAGCTTTATCGACCAACTCTCAGACAGAGAACAGGCGCTCGTCAACAAAATGCGCGAATTGGTTTTGCGCCATGACAAAGCCGTTGATGAAAAGCCTGGCAAAATCATGCAGGCGAAAGATGCTGTTTGTTACAATGAAGATGGCGTATTCAAATATGGATTGGCGCGCACATCGAAAGGCGTAACTTTCCACTCCATGGTTATGTATGCCAATCCAGATGTGGCTGCTTTTGCCAAGGTCAATCTAAAAGATGTAAAATTTCAAAAAGGCTGTTTTAATATTTCGGATCTCGCAAATTTTGATCTAGATGCATTTGATGAAATGATGCGCATCAGCGCCTCGACTGATTTTTCACCCGTCATCGCGCATTATAAAAAGAAACAAAAACAATAGCCGATCAATTTTTAGGCGTTTGTCACGCAATCCCGTTACGGCAAGATATTAATCAATCATACGGCCCATTGTTACTGCGGAAAGCATCAACCGATCACTGGAGAGTAACGTTCAAAAACTGGTCAGATGGTCGGATAGAGTTTTCGGTCCTCGTGAGACTTAAATATCGCCCGCAGCATCAGCTTTTTTAACCAAATACTATGTACCAATATAGCTCCCATGGTAGACGGGGCACCAGCATGTATATAGCAAATGCACGCTGTCAGAAAATAGGAGACAAGCATGAGGCTCATGGTGACCGGCGGGGCTGGTTTTATTGGATCAGCGGTGGTGCGCAAAGCGATTTCGGAGGGCCACACTGTTCTCAATCTCGACAAGCTCACCTATGCGGCAAGCCTCGACAATGTCGCCGGCGTCGCGGCGCATGATGCCTACACATTCGTCAAACACGATATTTGCGACCAAAAGGCGATGGATGATCTGGTCTCGGAATTCAAGCCCGACACCATTATGCATTTGGCTGCTGAAACCCATGTCGACCGTTCTATCGATGGCCCAAGAGCGTTCATCGACACGAATATCATTGGTACTTACGCTTTGCTCGAAGCATCGCGTCGCTATGTACAAAGCGGGGCGGCACCAAAATCATTTCGCTTCCACCATATTTCGACAGATGAAGTCTTCGGCTCATTAGGGCCAACCGGCGAGTTTACTGAAACTTCGCCTTATCAACCGAACTCACCTTATTCCGCCGCCAAAGCATCTTCGGATATGTTGGCGCGCGCCTGGCACGAGACTTATGATTTGCCGGTTGTTGTGACCAATTGCTCAAACAATTATGGTCCCTATCAGTTTCCGGAAAAACTAATCCCAGTTGTTGTCATCGCTGCGTTCGAAGGGCGCGAGATACCAATTTATGGAAAAGGCGACAATGTTCGCGACTGGCTCTATGTGGATGACCACGCCGATGCCTTGTTGTTGGTGGCACAACAAGGACAAGCTGGCGAGACCTATAATGTTGGCGGGCGCGCTGAGCGCAGTAATCTTGAACTGGTCAAAATGATTTGCGCCATTCTTGACGATGAATTGCCGAACGCCACCAGCAAGCCCCATGAAAGCCTAATTAAATTTGTCGCAGACAGACCGGGACACGATCATCGTTATGCAATAAATTGCGATAAGATCGAAAAAACACTTGGTTGGTCGCCGTCTGTCACCATCGATGAAGGCATGACTCAAACCGTCAAATGGTATCTCGACAATCAAAATTGGTGGCAGAATATACGCCAGCGTGGATTTGATGTTGCCAAGCGCCAGGGACTTGGTGGATAGCAAGAGACCATAGCTTAGCGCTATTGACAGTTTGCTAGAAAATCAAATTACTGTATAGCCAGCAGTGAATTTATTCATATTGGCAGCTCACATAAATTTGGAGCGCGGGGAAAGAATGTTCAAAGTATTTGTCGGATATGATAGCCGCGAAACAATTGCGTATCACGTCTTGTGTCACTCAATACTTGAAAAAGCTTCTCTACCGGTCACATTCTTTCCTTTAAAGAAGGCAATGTTGCAAGCGCATTTTGAACGGCCCGACCATCCGTTATCCTCCACAGAGTTTTCCTTTTCCAGATTCTTGACGCCATATCTCTCGGAGTATGAAGGTTGGTCGGTATTCATGGACTGCGACATGTTGATGACCGTAGATATCGCCGAACTCGTTGCGCTTGCAGACGAACGATACGCAGTAATGGTCGTACAACATGATTATGTTCCAAAGTCGGAAACAAAGTTTTTTGAACAGACGCAATCAAAATATCAATGCAAGAACTGGTCAAGCGTAATGCTGTTCAATAATGAAAAGTGCAAAGCGCTCACTCCAGAGGTTGTCAACAATGAGAGTGGATTGTTTCTGCACCAATTTAAGTGGCTAAAAGAAAATGATATTGGTGAATTGCCGAGCGAGTGGAATTTTCTTGTCAGTGAATATGAAAAACCTGCTGCCGTGCCAAAGCTAATTCATTATACGCTTGGTGGACCTTATATCAGTGGATATGAAGACTGCGACTATTCAGATTTGTGGTTCAAAGCACGCGACCGCATGACGTATGCGAGTCGAGACCTTTGAATCTTTACAGAACGTTTTACCGTCTTTGGCTGATCATACGCTGGAAAAAGCGGCTTAAAAATCTCGCCAATGAACGTGTGCCGTTAGTGGCTCTGCGTCGCGCACCTCAGGGTAGGAAGAAAAGTCTGCAGGACCAGTTCAAACTCATTAAAGCTGACTTTGGCGGTAAATCGGAACTAACATTTTTACTTTATTGCTGTGTCATTAAAGCTAGACGTGACATTCACCCTATCCGCCAGGCCGAGCTAATCCGTTTTTGCTTCAAACATTATGGAGATATTTTGTTTCGCGATTTGAACACGCGATGGTTAGTATCATTTTTGAATACGGTGTCTGACCATGGGCCGAATGGCGAAGCGCAGGCAGCACGGGCGGTGACGACGTTCATTCACATGATGAAAATCTATGAATCTTTGTTTCAGTACCAAAAAGACCAACGATCAAATTTTGTTGCTGAAACAATAAAATATGGCAATGCTCAAAAACCCTGGAATGAACCCCAAAATTTTCCAAACCTCGAGCTTTGGGATTACATGTTCATGATGGCGTTTGACACGGGCGATGTCATCGATAATTTGTTTATCCGTCTTCAAGATTCCCGGTATCCATTTGTAAATAGCATGTTGGATTTTGCTCTACAAAAAATTGGAAAGAGCGAGACCGTTTTTGCGGAAATTTTGAAACGTAACAGATACACGAAATCAAGGTTTCGGGGCACGATTACTAAACGCGCTTCATAAAGTGCACCATTGATCCCGCCGGATGAAATCCATGATAATGGTGTTTAATTGGGGAATTCAGTACAAAGACATCCTTTGCAAACATGAAATCCAAAATAGCGTCCATGCATGGCTGACCAGCATATGAATCATGGCAGACGACGTGTCCGCCCGGCTGTAGACCTTCCCACCAATTCTCGAGATCGCGAAGCGCTCCGTCATAAGAATGGTCGCCATCCACAAACAATAAATCATATGGCTCAATATCAGCAAAATTGCCGTTCTGTGAATCGCCAACAATTAATCTGACGTTGGCACCAACACCGGTTTCACTAAATATCCGTCTGAGTTTGTCATCATTTTGTGGTTTAATATCGACAGATGTAATTGGGACCGTTTCATTGGCGCACGCCATAACAAACCCACTACCACCATTGAACCGACCAATTTCGACGATTCCCTTCTTCGCTCGTTGAGCAACAATGAACAAGTACTCAGCTTCCCACGGATCAAGCCTGATAAACTCACGTGGAATTTCTGTATCATCGGGCAGTACGTGCAATCTTTTCCCGAAATCAATCCCAGCGGTTGAACTACTTTCTGGCTGTGTAAAGTTCTTGGTTCGGACTGACGCGCCAAAACGGGCCACAAATTCTTTGTATTGCATGAGAAAATCTCGGTTCCTAACCTAGGGCTATAGAACTAATGCTTAAATGTTCTCGATATGTTGTCAATGAACCCGGAGTATGAAAATAGTCAGGCAATGATGCGGGATTCCTGAGGGATATGAGTTGATGAAGATTCTAGTGTTCGGCAAGCATGGACAAATCGCTAGAGCGCTTCACGAGGAGGCAAATAGCACTCACGAAATCATCGCTCTTGGTCGGGAGGAAGCCGACCTTTTTGAAAAAGGCATTGTCGTCAAGGAAATCACACGCCATGCCCCCGATATCATCGTGAATGCGGCCGCGTACACTGCAGTTGACAATGCTGAAAATGAAACTGAGGCGGCCAACCACCTTAATACAGTCGTACCGGGAGAAATGGCATCAGCTGCACATAAAACCGGTTCTCATTTTGTGCATATATCATCTGATTATGTTTTCGACGGTGACAGTGCCAGCCCCTATCGCGAAGACGATCCGACCAAACCGCTCAATGTTTACGGCGCAAGCAAGCTGGCCGGCGAAGACGCTGTGATGGTTGCAAACAAAGGCGCAATAATAGTTAGAACATCTTGGGTATTCTCAGAATTCGGTGCCAACTTCGTCAAGACGATGCTGCGGCTAGCCGGCGAGCGCGACACCCTTTCGGTCGTTGATGACCAAATCGGCGGCCCAACATCGGCCCGAGACATTGCAATAGCATTATTAACCATCGCACAGAAAAAGTACCGTGGAGCCGCCGGTGAAGGCGTTTATCATTTTCAAGGGGCTCCTGTTGTCACCTGGGCAGGGTTTGCAAAAAAAATATTCGAAATTGCTGGTGCACAAACCCTTGTCACGCCGATCCCAACGTCACAATTCCCAACACCGGCGGCACGACCACTGCATACGGTGCTCGACTGCGCCCGTCTCGAACGTGATTTTGGCATTCCCCAACCGGACTGGCGCCCAGCGCTAAGACAGGTCATAGAAGCGCTTCAGAAAAAGGACGAACAGCCATGAAGGGCATCATTTTAGCGGGCGGATCAGGGACACGGCTTTTTCCCGTCACCAAGGGCGTGTCAAAACAACTTACCCCCGTCTACGACAAACCAATGATCTACTATCCGCTGAGCGTTTTGATGCTCGCGGGCATTCGTGACATTTTGATTATCACCACACCAGAAGACCTTTCGTCGTTTAAACGCCTTCTTTCTGATGGACGCGAATGGGGCTTGAACATCGACTATGCCGTGCAGCCAAGCCCTGATGGATTGGCGCAAGCCTTTATCATTGGTGAAAGCTTCATCGATGGGGACAAATGCGCGCTCGTTCTTGGTGACAATATTTTTTACGGCCAAGGCCTCACGCGACAGTTGAAAGACGCAGCCTCACTGACTTCCGGCGCAGAGATCTTTGCCTATCAAGTCACTGACCCTGAGCGATATGGCGTGGTGGAATTTGACGAAAATGGTGCGGTCGTCAGTATCGAAGAAAAACCAACAAAGCCGAAATCAAAATTCGCGGCAACGGGCCTCTATTTCTATGATGAATCTGTGGTCGATCGCGCAAAACGGGTTAAACCCTCGCCTCGGGGTGAATTAGAAATCACCACACTCAATGAAATGTATATGCAAGACGGCCTTTTACGCGCGCAGATTTTGGGGCGTGGCTTTGCATGGTTAGATACCGGCACCCATGAATCCCTCCTCGAGGCGGCTCATTTCGTTCAAACCATCGA
>JAJFGD010000188.1 GCA_021776315.1 Hyphococcus sp.
CATCGCCAGCGGCCATCATCATGGTTGTCGATGTTGTCGGTGCGCGGGTCTCTCCGCATGCTTCTTTTGCATCGGGAAGAATAAGCGCTGCGCTTGATGCATTGACGAGCGTTGAGCCGGCCTTGGTTGTGATCCCCACAACGGGGATCGTAAATCTTGCCGCATATGCCAATATGTCGCCGAGCTCGCTTGTCTCGCCCGATTTAGACAGTGCCAAGATAACGTCCGTGGGCGAGATCATGCCCAGATCGCCGTGGCTTGCTTCACCAGGATGGACGAATATAGCGGGTGCTCCCGTCGATGAAAAAGTCGCGGCGATTTTACGCGCGACATGGCCAGATTTGCCCATTCCGGTAACAATAATCCGTCCCTCAGCGCCCTTCAAAATGGCGAGAACATCAGAGAATTCGCCATTTAATCCCTGCTTTAGTGCGTTCAAGCCGGCGATTTCTGTATCGATCACCTCTTTGGCGGTCTTAATTGCATCGGTCATTATCAAACTCTGTCTAAGATGGACTATTGCTCAGCGCGCCCGGTCAGGTCATTTAAGGCAAGTTCGCGCAAAACGCTACGGGAGCCTACTATGACCGCCGTTACTCCGGTTACGATCACTGAGCCTCAATATAACATGGAGATTGGCAACAATCTGCCTTTGTCGGTGTTTGCCGGTCCATGTGCGTTGGAGAGCCGGGATCATGCGCTAGAATGCGCGACAGCATTGAGAGAAATTGCCAATCGCTTGGGCATTTCATTGGTTTTTAAATCCTCCTTCGACAAGGCCAACCGCACGAGCACGGGCTCGCCGCGGGGCCTGGGCCTAAGCGAGGCATTGCCAATCTTTGCTGAAATTCGCGAAACGGTTGGTTTGCCAGTGGTCACTGATGTCCATGAGGCAGGGCAATGCGCCGCCGTGGCGGCGGCAGTGGATGTTCTTCAAATTCCCGCCTTTCTTTGTCGGCAGACGGATTTATTGGTTGCCGCCGCAAAAACTGGGTGCGTTGTGAAAGTAAAAAAAGGTCAATTTCTGGCACCGTGGGATATGAAGAATGTTGTTGCTAAGGTGCGCGAGGCCGGCAATGACCGTGTGCTCGTCACCGAACGTGGTGCGAGTTTTGGGTATAACACCCTCGTGAGTGATTTCCGCAGTATACCGATTATGGCAAAAGAAACGGGTTGCCCCGTTGTGTTTGATATTACGCACTCTGTCCAAACACCAGGTGGTGCGGGGACAACATCAGGTGGACAAAGAGAATTTGCGCCAACATTGGCCCGCGCTGCTGTCGCCGTCGGTGTTGCGGCGGTGTTTGCAGAAACTCATCCGGACCCGGATAAAGCGCCATCGGACGGGCCAAATATGATCCCGCTCAAAAATTTCGAAGCCTTTTTGAAAGACATTGTCGAAATCGACCGGGTGGCCAAAGGTCGTTCATCCTTACACGGTTTCGTATAAAGTCGACTTACTTTGTCATTTCACTGATAAAGGCTGAAAAGTCAGCGCCAAATTCTGGGTTGTCTATACCCAGTGCGACATTGGCTTTTAACCATCCAAGTTTTGAACCGCAGTCATGAATGGTACCGTCGCATATACAAGCGTGAAAGGCTTGTTGCGCATTCAGCGTGTTCATGGAATCCGTGAGTTGAATTTCGCCGCCCGCACCTTTTTCCTGTTTTTCAAGCAAAGAGAAAATTTCCGGCTGCAGAATGTATCGGCCAATGATGCGAAAATTTGATGGTGCGTCGGCAGGCTTTGGTTTCTCAACCATGCCCGTCATTTCGACCAAATTGCCGGTCCGTTCTTTCGGGGCAATCACACCATATTTGCTCGTGTCTTCAAGCGGGACCTCTTCAACGGCCACTAAATTGCCGCCAGTTTTGCTATAAGCGTCGACCATCTGTTTTAAAAAGCCGGGACGGTGCGCGACGATTTCATCGGGCAATGAGACGGCAAAGGGATCATCGCCGATAATGTCACGGGCACACCAGATCGCATGGCCAAGACCCAACGGTGCTTGTTGGCGCGTGTAGGAGACGGTTCCGGCTTTTGGAATGGTCGCTTCGATATCCTTTAGAATGTCTGTTTTTGACTTTGCCTTGAGCGTTTCTTCAAGTTCAAACGCATGATCAAAGTAATCTTCAATCGCACCTTTGCCTCTACCGGTGACGAGGATGGCGTGTTCAATCCCGGCATCGCGCGCTTCGGCGAGGACATAATCAATTAGGGGGCGGTCAACGACGGGGAGCAATTCCTTCGGGATGGACTTGGTCGCAGGGAGTACGCGGGTGCCAAGACCAGCGACGGGAATCACAACTTTTTTAATCGGTTTCATAAATCCTCAACACACGCCCGGTTTTGGCGAATTTAATTCTCGGTGTTTTTAGCGGGCTGGTCGGTTATATCAAGTTGAGGATCAGACGCGGCGGGCTCACTGGCAGCTTGAAGGCGGATGGTTCGTACGCGCCGTTGGGCGTCTACGGTCAGATCGTGATAAAAGAGATTGAAATCTTGGGGGCCCCAATGGTCTCCGAACCAGTGATTGCGACGTAAAAAGGCCTGACTTGGTCGGTCGACAATCAAAATGCCGTTTTCACATTGCGCGCCAGTTGCCCTGGTGACGGCTGGGGGTGTGTCGTCCATGGTAAAACCTGTTGCCGATGCCGACCCCACATGGCCGTCAGGCCCGGCATAATCTTCGTCCACACGCCAACTGATCGGGTTAACGCATAGCAAGGGTGACCGCGTGCGCGGTTGTAACTGGCGTTCATTGGCCCAAGACAATGAACGTTGCCGATACCGATATTTTTCCGCATCAAAGCTGTCCTCAAGATCAATATAATTGACCACACAGCCGACCGCTTCGGGTGTGCGACAGGGTGGCGTGACGTTGAGTTCGTTGTCGAAAAGGTCGAGGGCGACGGGGTGATTAATGATATAGGCCGCTGCCAAATGCGACCGCAGCGCTGCATTTTCTGCGAAATAGTTCTGCAGCAATCCAACCACATATAACCCGCCCTGTCCGTAGCCAACCAGGACAATTGGCCGATCAGCTGTGCGTTCGCGAAGGAAATATTCGAAGGCACCAACGATGTCGCCATAGGCGAGCTCGCGGGCCGCCAAGCCATCAAATTTGTGCGTGAAGGTGGCAAATAACGTGGCTTGCCGGTAGCGCGGCCCGTAAACCGAACCAATATTCATGAATGGTCCGACCTCAGTGGGGGCCGCAGCACGGCGCAAACGGGCGTCTGCAACGGTATCACCGATGGGTCCATTCCAGTGGCGTTTTGAGGAAAATGTCGTTGAATGAACGTAAAATACGTCGGCATCGCCGGCATTTTGTTCCTTTGGCCAGATTGCCCAGGCACCACGCGCTTCATAGGCGGGCGGCGGCGGTGGCATATAGGTCTGGAAGGGGGTGCGCGGATTGAGCCGGTAGCGGGTGATATTGTCTTGAAAGATAACTGAAATTGCCACGCCAAGGACCAGGACGCCGGCAATCGCGATCAATGCTGCGTTGCGCCACGATGTCATGAAATCCTCCCTTCAGCCATTTTACGGCCTTTTAACTGCCGTTCCGACACGCCATATCCTCAACTCAACGCGCTTTTCATGCTGTTAACCTTAAATTGTTTACATTGATCGCGCAAAACAGAGTTTCCCGCTTTTGGCAGGCGGCAATATTGGATATGCAAAGGTCCTATGAGCAGTAAAAATAAAAATTCGGACGGTGACAAAAGCAGCCAATTGGGCGGCGAGACACCCTTGATAAAGCCAGCAAAGCAGAGCCTTGGCAGCAACCTGCGGTCGAGCTTTTTTGCCGGCATTGTCGTGGCTGCGCCCATCGGTATCACGATCGCACTGGTTTACTGGTTTGTCACCGGGCCAATGGCGAAGTTGGATTCCGTAGTAAAACAAACGCTGCCCGATGGCGGCAGCACGGTTGAACGCGTTTTGCAGGTCTTGCCGGGGTTTGGCGTCCTCATTGCTGTCCTTGCCTTGATTATTTTGGGTGCCATTACCAAAAACTTCGTTGGTCGGTCGTTTATTCGGGTCGGCGAACGACTGGTCGATTCGGTACCCGTTGTTCGCAATCTCTATCGCTTTTTCAAGAATGTTTTTGAAACGGCGCTGCAGCAATCCGATCGTTCCTTCAAACAAGTGGCACTGATTGAATATCCGCGTCGCGGATCTTGGAGCATGGCGTTTGTCGTCGGTGATGCGAAAGGCGAGATTGTCGAGACGTTGGATGATCAAGGGGAAAACCTCACGGCGTTGTTCGTACCAACAGTGCCGAATCCGACATCAGGGTACCTCTTATTTATTCCCCGTGATGACCTTCGAATTTTGTCAATGACGATCGAAGAAGCGGCGAAAGTCGTCTTCTCCCTCGGTCTCGTGGTGCCCGAATATACGAGCCCCGCGGAAGCTGTGAAAAAGCTAGAAACTATGGCTGACCTCGCCAGTAAAGAACCACCAATGAAGCGACGTTTTTTCAGTCTGGGTCGTCCTTCTAACCGGCGCTCAGCAGCTTCACCGCTTCATCACGACTAAATAAATAGAGCAATTCGCGCAGCGCATGCCCCCGTTTCGTTTGGAGACCGGGGTCGCTCTGTGTGATCAGCTTGGCATCATCGCGCGCGGCCGCCAGCAATTCCCCATGAACGGTAAGGTCGGCCAATCGAAATTGAGGGAAGCCAGATTGCGCGGCTCCCAAAACATCCCCGGCACCGCGTAGACGTAAATCCTCTTCTGCAATCACAAATCCATCTTCTGTCTCGCGCAAAATTTTAAGGCGCGCGGTGGCGGTTTCTCCTAGCGGGGCTTTGTACAAAAGAATACAGGATGATTTTTTATCGCTTCGCCCGACGCGCCCCCGCAACTGATGCAGTTGAGCGAGGCCGAAACGTTCAGCATGTTCAATGATCATGATCGTCGCGTTCGGGGCGTTGACCCCGACTTCGATCACAGTTGTAGCGATTAAAACGGAAAGGTCGCCATTGTAAAACCGTTCCATCACGGCGTCTTTGTCGGCACCGCTCATGCGCCCGTGGACAATGCCAACCCGATCGCCCAGGATTTCTTTTAAAGTCTCAAACCGATCTTCTGCGGCGGTTAGATCGAGCATTTCAGATTCTTCTACCAGCGGGCACACCCAATATACTTGATCCCCTTTGGCAGCGGCGCGCCTGACACCATCGAGGACGTCATCAAGACGGGTTAATGGGATCGTTCTTGTATCAACCGGTTTTCGGCCAGGGGGTTTTTCTGTGATCTGGCTGACATCCATGTCGCCATAAGCGGTGAGCGCGAGGGTGCGCGGGATCGGTGTTGCGGTCATGACCATAAGATCGGGACGCGGCCCTTTATGAGCAAGCAAGACCCGTTGATGGACACCAAAGCGGTGTTGTTCATCAATGACCGCAAAGGCGAGATCTCTAAAAGTGACGGTTTCTTGGAAAATGGCGTGGGTGCCAATTAAAATGTCCGTTTCACCGGCCGCCAGGCGCGCCAATTTTTCTTTGCGAGCCGCGCCTTTATCGCGCCCGGTTAAGATATCAAGCGAAATGCCTATTTGATCGGCGAGGGGTGCGAGCGATTCCAAATGTTGTCGCGCGAGAATTTCGGTCGGTGCCATCAGTGCTGCTTGTGCCCCGGTCTCAATTGCGTTGAGCATAGCAAGAAACGCGACGACTGTTTTACCGGAACCCACATCCCCTTGAACCAAGCGCACCATGCGCTCTGGTAAACGCATATCTTCCATGACGTCGTCGAGGGCCACCTCTTGTGCCTTGGTCAGTTTGAACGGGAGGGCGGCCTTGGCTTTTTTCGTGAGGCGTCCGTCGCCATCAATTGCTCGGCCTTTTTTCTTTACGCGGGCATTGCGCACCATGATCAGCGCGAGTTGATTGGCGAGGAGCTCATCATAAGCAAGGCGCATTCGCGCAGGCGTCAATAATGACAAGTCTTCCCGTGACGTTGGGCTGTGGACTGTATTGATGGCGTCGAGCCATGACCGCCATTGCCGAGCATCGCGCCAGCTCGGATCTTGCCATTCGGACAGCTCAGGCGCGCGCTTCAATGCATTGCGGGATGCCTTACGCATCACAGCCGCAGATAGACCAGCAGTGAGGGGATAGACCGGTTCATGCATCGGCATGTCGTCCGGTTTCTCTGGATCAGTAATATAATCCGGGTGAACAATCTGGCGCCCACCTTTGAAATCTTCAATCTTGCCGCTAACGAGGCGTTGCTCCCCTTCGGGCAGTACTTTTTCTAAGTAATCTGCTCGCGCATGAAAAAATGCCAGCGTGACAAAACCGGTTTCATCTGAGCAGACGACTTTATAGGGAAGGCGGCGTCCCTTTGGCGGTGGGTCATGACGATCAACGGTTACGAGAAAAGTGGCGAGTTGTCCTTGAATGGCGTCTGCGATGGCGGGTCTTGCGGATCGATCAATCATGTTGATCGGCGGCGTTAAGAGGAGGTCTACAATGCGCGGCCCCGCGACGCGCCCGATCAGCGCGGCGATTTTTGGACCAACACCGGTGAGGGCCGTGATGTCGGCGAATAAAGGGTTTAAGATCGTGGGGCGCATGGGCGTGGTGTTAGCGTTCTTTGGGTTGAAATACTATTTGACGACTATAGCCCAGCCAAGAAGGGTGGGGATAACTCCGCACCAAATATAGGTTTTATGAAAGAAACAACGGTTTTTGGGATGCCACGAGAACACCTTTCGCGCAAATGGGGTGGATGTGAAACAGAGCAAACGACCGACCCAAAGGGAAAAGGTTGGGTGTTCTCGATTTAGATAAATGTACCAATCGCGTTGATGGCATTGTGCCCAATGATGGGCAACAGAAGAGACCCTGTCCGCATGCGAACCCACAAAAGCCCGAAACCAAGGATACCAGTGAACAAAATATTGATCGGCTGCATTGAGAGGGCACCATCAACCACAGCGAGACCGTGGCCCATTCCAAACAACAGCGTGACGACTATCCCCGCCCAATTTATTTCGGCACCGCCGAGATTGATGCCGCGCGATGGGATCGCCGCATATAAAACCGCGAGTAGAAACCCGCGATAGAACGGTTCTTCATCAAGGCCCGGCATCGTCGCTTGATAGGCAAACTGTTCAATCCCAGGGATGTGAAATGATCCGCCGGCAAGGATTGATAGGCCGACCACAAGACC
>JAJFGD010000189.1 GCA_021776315.1 Hyphococcus sp.
ATCGGATGGCCTTGGCCGGACTATCAGCATCCTGCGCATTGGCGCTTGCCGTATTGCCAGAACGCGAGGCCCACGCGCCGTCCTATGAGGCAATGTCTGTGTTGCTTGATAATCTCGACCATATTGAGCTTTGGCCAGCGTTGATGGCGCGTTGGGAATTGGGGCTTTTGGCGGAGCTTGGTTTTGGTCTAACCCTCGATCGATGTGCCTCAACCGGTGCGCGTGAGGCGCTAATCTACGTGTCCCCACGGTCGGCTTGTGCAGTGTCGGCGGAGGCAGGGGAGCCATATAAAGACAAGATGTTGCCATTACCAGCGTTTTTACGAGGAGCTTCTGTTGAGGCGACGCTCCAGGATTCGCTTGATGGCCTAACAACAACCGGGCATTTTATTGAAACCCGCATATTGCATTTATCGGATCTACAGCTGCCTGAAGCGCGTCGTCGTGTCGTTGATCTTTTGAACGCAAGACTTGAGAATTAGTTTGCGTTTGTGTTGCTCAAGATACTGACAATCTTTTCAAGCGTTCGTTGATTATTCGAAATGCCTTTGAACTTCGGAAGACCAAAATAACCGCGCGCGCCTGCATGGGACATTCCAGTCATACGGTGTCGATGGATACGTCCTTCACGTTTGGCGACATTCCATTCCGAAAAGGCCATAGCCTCCCATCGATCAGGGAACATGATGGCCCCCACTTTTTGAACGCGATCCTTGCTGCCAACTAGATGATGAAGTTGACGGACAAAATTGAGACCTGGTTCGGAGGCCATGACACCGCCAACCGATATAATGTCGATTGGTGCTTTCAATCGCGCTTTCAAATAGGTTGCCGCCCCAACACCAACTTGGGCACCGCCGCTATATCCAACAATAATAATTGTAGCACCGCTTCCCGGTTGATAGCCTGAATGCACCAAGGCTTTCTCAATGGCTGTGGCGGCACCCCGATTATAAATTGGACCATAGCGATGGTCGGCGGAGACCATGACTTGAAATAGATTTCGGAACTTGATCAATGTCGATAATATTGATGCGCGTCCCCTCAGTTTATATTTTTGAACCCGTTTCCATAGACGATCAAATTGACGCGAACCTGAAAGTAAGCCTAGCCCCGCTGGAGAATAGGGGAACACATCATCAATAATGACAAAATCGGGGAATGCATCTTTTAGCCCTTTGATAAATGTTTTTTCCCGAGGAACTAAAAAGCGACCTGAAATCGACGAAATACCTGACAAGTAAACGACATAATGACGGGGAGATTTTGATGATGGCGTCGATGCATTGGATTGGGAAGGTCCGTGATTAAAAATTTCATCTTCGGACCAACCGGCCCACCAGCTGAGTGTTTCCAGGGGCGAAAGGGCAGCGGTGATGAGGAGGACAACGACCGCAATAATTAAAAGAGGAAAGAAAAGACTGCTGATCAACTTTTCTTCTCCTGATGAAGGTCATGCATAAAATCGTCGATGATTTGTTGTGGTGTGCGATCAAGGGGGGTGCCACTAACTAATATTCGCAATTTGCTCAGTGGTTTTGCCATTGCATGTCCGAAAAAGCTTCGCGAGAAATAGGAAACAACCCAACCGGCGGTTCCGCAAAATGCAGCAGCGCCGAGCGGTAGGTCGTAAGCCACCATCAATCCATAAATGGCCAGGGTCATCGCCCAGGCCTCCAGGAAGTTCCCCAAAGCGACGCCAAAATATGGGGCAATTGAAAAGACCCCAAAAAGACGTGGCGCAAAGGCCAGAGAAACAATACTTATGACGCCGGCGGCATCGGCTAGCGACAGTCCCTCGACCTGCGTGAATGGGGCGACAGCCAATGCGGCACCTGCCCAAATCAAAGCGGTTAGGACATAGGTTGCCCCGGTGAAAAAGAGGCTCGCGATGAACCGGTATAACGCCACGCGATTGACCACGAGAATGACGCTTTGACCCAACATTTCCGACATGCCCGCCAGAAAAGCGATGATCAGGGCAGCCGCATGGGTAGCTGGGGAAGTCGCCACTTTTGAAAAAGTGGATGACGAAAACCCCATGGCACCGGTTGCCAATTCGATTAGCAATAGGGGAAATTGGAAAATTTCTGCCATAAACGCATGCATCCGGCTGGCCTAACGCACCAGGCCAGAACGTCAAGATGCTTGTAAATGAAGGGCTTAGCTGCGATCGTTAAAATCGCTGATTCGAAACAGCAGCTGCGGGAAATTGGGACTGGCGACACCTGACGATTCTGCTATCTCCTTTCCCATGGCACGTAAGACAAAAAGCAAAACCGCAAAATCAACAAAACCGATCAAGCCGGAAGATATCTTCCTGGAGCCGTTCGATGAGGCGCTCTCGCAACGATATCTGGCTTATGCGCTCTCGACGATTACGTCGCGTGCGCTGCCTGATGTGCGAGACGGTCTAAAACCCGTTCATCGGCGCATCCTCTATGCGATGCGACAAATGAAGCTGAACCCGGTTGGCAGTTATAAAAAATCTGCCAAGGTCGTTGGCGAGGTAATGGGTAATTACCACCCCCATGGCGATCAGGCCATTTATGATGCCATGGTACGTTTGGTCCAGGACTTTTCTGTTCGCGTACCGCTTGTCGATGGGCAGGGCAATTTCGGCAATATCGACGGCGATAACGCCGCTGCCATGCGTTATACGGAAAGCCGTATGACGGCTGCCGCTCAATTGTTACTCGACGGTATCGATGCAGATACGGTCGATTTTCGCGAAACATATGATGGCGAAGGGTCTGAGCCTTCGGTGCTGCCTGCAGCATTTCCAAATCTGCTTGCCAATGGTGCCAGTGGTATTGCAGTTGGCATGGCGACATCAATTCCGCCACATAATCCGGCAGAACTGATTGATGCCTCCCTGCATCTTATAAAAACGCCAAATGCGCGAACGCAGACGCTTTTGAAGTATGTCAAAGGCCCTGATTTCCCAACTGGCGGTGTTTGTATTGAAGACGCGGACTCGATGGAGGAGTCCTATGCAACCGGGCGCGGCGGATTTCGGGTGCGGGCCCGATGGACAAAAGAAGACCTTGGGCGTGGACGCTATCAAATTGTAATTTCGGAAATTCCCTACCAGGTTCAAAAGTCCAAACTCATCGAACGCATTGCTGAGTTAATTCAATCCAAGAAACTACCAGCGGTTGGCGATGTCCGCGATGAAAGTGCTGAGGATATCCGCCTGATTTTAGAGCCACGCTCTGGTTCGGTTGACCCCGCTGCTCTAATGGAAAGCGTATTCAAGGCGACAGATTTGGAAAACAAGTTCTCGTTGAACATGAACGTGCTTGGTGCTGACGGTGCACCGCGCGTCATGGGGCTGCGCGATGTATTACAGTCCTATCTTGATCATCGCAAAGAAGTATTGGTTCGCGGCACGAAATTCCGTTTGGAAAAAATTGCACGCCGGTTGGAAATACTTGACGGATTTTTGATTGCCTATCTCAATATCGACGAGGTTATTCGTATCATCCGTTTTGAAGATGAGCCGAAGACCGAATTGATGAAAACCTTCAAGCTTTCAGATCTGCAGGCGGAATCCATTCTCAATATGCGCTTACGCTCATTGCGCAAACTTGAAGAAATGGAAATCAAAACTGAGCACAAGAATCTAAAAGCGGAACAAAAAGCGTTGAAGGCGCTTTTGAAATCTGACGGCGCACAGTGGAAGAAAATCTCTGATCAATTGCGCGAGATACGAAAACAGTTTGATCCCAAATCGGATCTAGGGCGTCGCCGTACTGATTTGGCCGATGCCCCCGAAATTGATGAGATAGATCTTGAGATCTTGGTTGAAAAAGAACCGGTAACGATTGTGCTATCTGAAAAAGGATGGGTTCGATCGTTGAAAGGGCATGTCGAAGATACAAAAGGTATAAAATACAAAGATGGGGACCGTCAGGGGTTTCTCGTGCATGCGCAGACAACTGATAAAGTGATGTTGTTTGCGACCAATGGGAAGTTTTATTCTCTCGATGTGAGTGCGCTTCCAGGTGGTCGTGGCCATGGCGAACCCATCCGGTTGATGGTCGATATGGGTAATGACGATGACGTCATTTCTACATTCATTTATGAGGGGTCAAGGAAATTCATTGTCGCTTCATCGTCGGGCCATGGGTTTATTGTGTCGGAAAATGACTGCCTTTCAAATACTCGAAAAGGAAAACAGATCTTAAATGTTCCCACCGGTGCAGTAGGGGCAGGTTGTCGGCAAGCTAGTGGTGATATCGTTGCCGTAGTCGGTGACAATAAGAAATTTCTCGCATTCCCGGTTTCCGAGCTCCCAGAGATGTCGCGCGGCAAAGGCGTCGTTTTGCAAAAATTTCATCAAGGTGGGCTCTCGGATGCGAAAGTCTTTTCTAAAAGAGAAGGCCTTACATGGACGGACCGTTCTGGTCGCACGCAAACAGTCGAAGATTGGAAAAAATACCTGGGTAAGCGGGCGCAAGCTGGGCGTATTGCACCGAAAGGCTTCCCCACATCGAAAAAATTTGGTCCAGAAAAACTATAAAAGTCGGAATTTCTTCAACAAATCCATCCGTTGCATTGATCTGGACTGCGAATAATTGCGTTTGAGCCTTGAATAGCGCGCGATCGATCTCGATAATATAGGCCGATAGTGCATTTGGGATTTGTCACAACGCAGTCACATTTAGTGCGCCTTTTTGGGGCAATCATTTTCAACGACAATATTTCATCTGTTTTTTGAGCTTGCGTGACCAGAACCGGGAAATAGCACGGTCTCTTGGGCACATTCTGATGACAGTGTTGATAAATAAGAGCGATCCGAAATGACTCACCCTGCATTGAAAATGAATCACATCCTGGAAAACAGACATCTGCTTCGTGATATGTTTTTAGAGACAAGAGATCAAACGCTTCAGTTGTGTGTTGATCTTGAGCCAGAGGATATGGTCATCCAGGCAATGGAAGATACCAGCCCAACGCGCTGGCACCTGGCACATACAACTTGGTTTTTTGAAGAGTTTATTCTCGGGCCGAGCATGCAAGGGTTTCAACCTTATCATGAGAAATATCAATTCCTATTCAATTCTTATTATGAATCGGTTGGCGAAAAATGGGAGCGCCCACAGAGAGGATTGCTTTCGCGCCCAACGGTCAATGAAATTAATGCTTATCGTCGCGCCACTGATGAGTGCATGATCAATTTCATGGAGACAGTTTCGGATGATGATTGGCATAGGGTCGCGCCGCTGATTGAGCTTGGGTTGCACCATGAAAAACAACACCAAGA
>JAJFGD010000190.1 GCA_021776315.1 Hyphococcus sp.
TCCAAAAAACCTAATGCGTGTACCGATAAATTATTCACATGGAACGCGACTTGCGGTGAGTTTATATTGAGGAACCCATTCGCCCGCATCATCTTTTGTATAGGAAACACGAAACCAGTGATCATCATCGATCACCTCAAATTCTGCCAAAAAGTTTGGGCGCTCTGGATAGACTTGCCACATGGTCAGCGTTCCATCACGCATTTCAGCCCTTAAATCTTGTGTTTGCAAAGTGCCTGATGCGATCCACATCATTTTCCATTGCTGCGCTTCTGCGTCATACATTCTGACATTAACACCGCGCTGGGTTTGCGGGTCAAATGCGGTGTCAACCGAATACCACTCATCATAAATGGCCATGCCATCTAATCCAAACCAACCATTCCAACGGGCAGGATATTCGACCGATCGTGGCGGCGTCCACGCATCGCCGGTCCACGCTTGCGCGTCAATCGAATAATCGCCAATGAGAAATTGGAACTGCGAGAACTCTGGCGGCGCATCCGCATGAGCAACACCATAGTCACATCGCGGCGGGGCAAGGTCAGGGGCTGCAAGGGTTGAAGCACTACCAGAACCAACAACAATACTAGCGATCGCAAAAAACTTTGCAGAAAAACCTAGAATTCCCATGCCGCACCTCATGACTTAAAAGCATGCCTAAAAGTCGCTACAATGGCATGGCTTTTTATGGATCAATGCCGACAGTATGGGCGCATTGTGAATGCAAATCAAAAGCTGAACGTTTGCATGTCACTATCGAAAATGTTTTGAAAGCTTTAGGCCTTGTCCCTGGTAGTTTGACTTCACATCGGCACCGTAAAGCTGTTGTGGTTGGGTCGCCATACGCTCATATACGAGACGCGCCACCAACTGCCCATCTTCGAGCACAAATGGGGCGTCATGGCTGCGGACTTCTAAGACTGCGCGCGATCCATTTGTTCCTGACGGTGACCATCCAAATCCGGGATCAAAAAAGCCCGCATAGTGCACACGAAACTCACCCAGGCCAGGATTGATCGGTGTCATCTCTGCCGCATAATCAGGGGGAATCACCAGGGATTCTTTCGACGCCAGAATATAGAATTCATCGGGATCAAGAATGATGAATCCAGACTTTTGCGAACCAAGAGGTTCAAAAAAATCACTCGCATCTAATGCACCCGGTTGGTCAACATCGATCAGCGCTGAATGACGACGCGCACGCCAACCGATGATGGATTGATCATCTTGCAATGAAACGCTTAACCCTAGCCCACCATCAATATCTGCCACCCCGTCGACTAATGGCGTTTGGTCATTCAGCGCTTTTGTTGCCTGATCATCAAGGCGGCATTGTCCTTGCTTAAAACGTAATTGATTGAGGCTTGATCCCGTACGCGCAAAAATCGAAAACGTCCGAGGGCTGATTTCCGCATATAACGGTCCTTCATAACCTGCGGGGATTTCGTCGAAGGCAACACCGTAATCCGTGACTAAGCGGACGAAAACATCAATGCGACCCGTCGAACTTTTTGGATTAGCCGCGCCAATGACACCGTCAGGCAAGGCCAATCGCTCATTCAGCTCAACCAGGTAAACGCAACCACGTTCGAATACGACGCCATCTTCAAGGCCAAAGGCGTTCATCGCCAATCCGTCTTCAAGGCGCGCCGCGACAGTTCGCACACGCGACGGTAGAAAGGATGCACGCACGCGCCATGCACGTTTACCAAGTGTTAGATCTAGACTTGCAGGTTGCAACCGCGCGTTGGATGCACCCAACACAGCCCGATTTTCCATAAGGTTTGCGATCATCTCCGCCGAGAAAACGCCGCTCGTCATATGCCAACCTATCATTTCTTTGCGTGTGGTTTGCCCGGCGCAAGCGCGCTGCGCAAGGTCACGATGCGCGAGAGGGCCAATCCTTTTTCCCCGCCCCGTTGAAAATCTGTTTGCGTCTAGCACTTTGTGACGGCGCAGACTAAACTGACCCCTGGGATCGGTTTGCCACGACGACACGTTCGTATAACGTGCCGGACTGCTTAAAGCGCCGAACAAAGGGGCAAAGACAGTGATACAAAGACGAGAAAGCCGGCGGAAACTACCCATGTATGAACAAACCACCCGCGGCATTCGCGTGAGTGTGAGCCCACACTACCTTGAAGACCAGTCGGATCCGGAAGAGCCTCGCTATGTCTGGGCTTATACCGTCCGTATCGACAACGAATCTGGGGAAAGTGTTCAGCTTCGAGGGCGCTATTGGCGAATCACTGATGCCCAAGGTTTTACCGACGAAGTCGCCGGCGATGGCGTAGTTGGGGAACAACCCGTTATCCGCCCCGGAGAAGGCTTCGAATACACATCGGGCGCACCCCTTACGACCCCATCCGGACTGATGGTGGGCCGCTACAGCATGGAAACAACACAAGGCGAAGCTTTCGAAGTTGATATCCCGGCGTTCTCTCTCGACAGTCCACACGAATTGCGTCAAATCCACTAAGCGAATAAGGACCACCGCGGGGCATTTCCGCTTTCGCGCGTCGGCATAATTAGATGCTAACTTTCCGTCCGGTCGTTTTGGTGACGGGTGCGCTGATCGCGGCCCTTGGCTTCACCATGTTGATCCCAATGATCGCTGACCTGCTGTCAGCCGACGAGGTGCATCGTGCTGATTGGGCGGCCTTTGCGATTGGTGCGATCATTAGCGTGTTGGTTGGCGGCGGTGCCGCCGCGGCGAGTTGGGGCCCAATTGATCAGATCTCGACGCGCCAAGGCTTTTTGCTTACCGCCTCAAGCTGGTTTGCACTTGTCGTGTTTGCAGCGATTCCTTTGACGTTAGGCGGGCTGGAGCTTTCCTATATCGATGCCTTCTTTGAAGCGATGTCTGGCTTGACCACTACCGGGTCAACGGTTGTGACGGGCCTCGATGATGCACCACCTGGGGCCTTGTTATGGCGGTCTATGCTGCAATGGTTTGGCGGCGTTGGGATCATCATCATGGCCTTTGCCGTATTGCCGGCCTTGCGCGTTGGTGGGATGCAGATCTTTAAAAGTGAGGCCTGGGACACGTCCGAAAAGTTTATTGCCAATGCGGCGCAATACTCGCTTGGCCTCTCGCTCATCTACGCCTTTATGACGGCACTGTGTTTTTTGCTGTTGTGGGCGTTTGGTATGCCCGCTTGGCACGCCCTCAACCATGCGATGACCACTGTGGCGACCGGCGGGTTTTCAACCAAGGATGCCTCGCTCGGTGCTTTTTTGACAATGGGGCGCGCACCCCTTGATATGGTTGTCACGGTTTTCATGATCATCAGCAGTTTGCCATTCGGTATTTTCCTCGCCGCATTGGTTCGCGGCAACTGGCGACGGCTTTATACCGATAGTCAAATTCAATTCTTCTTGGCCATCGTGACGTTTTTGACCCTTATTATGATGGTCCATGTTCAATCGATCTTTGACACGGATTTGTTTACAGCCTTTCGCCTTGCATCATTTAACATCGTGTCGATCCTCACTGGCACTGGATACGCAACCACTGACTATTATGCATGGGGGCCTTTTGCGGTTGGCATATTCTTTTGCATCATGTTTATCGGCGGCTGCGCTGGGTCAACATCTTGCGGGATGAAGGTCTTTCGCTTTCAAGTCGCTCTTTCCGCACTGATCGTTTACGCACGCCGCCTTGCACACCCCAACGGGGTTTTCGTCGCGCGCTATAATCATCACCCGCTGACAGATGATGTTTTTGTCTCGGTATTGAGCTTTTTCTTCGTTTATTTTGCGACCTTTGCAACGATCGCTGTATTGCTATCGGGAATGGGCCTTGATTCGCTAACAGCATTATCCGCCGCAGGTAGCGCAATTGCCAATGTTGGCCCTGGCCTTGGCGAGGTGATTGGCCCTACGGGAAATTTCTCCACATTGCCCGATGCCGCAAAATTGTTGCTCGCCGGCGGCATGTTGCTCGGGCGGCTAGAGTTATTCACGATCCTAGTTCTGTTTTCACCAGCCTTTTGGCGCACCTAAAGTTGCTGCGTACTAAACGTATCGCAGGACCCAACCTCGCCTGTGCGATAGCCCCGAACAAACCATTCTTGACGTTGCGCTGACGTGCCATGGGTGAAACTTTCTGGTGTCACCCGTCGACCGGCATTGCGCTGCAATGTGTCATCACCAATCGCCTCGGCAGCACGTAGTCCCTCTTCAATGTCACCTTCATCAAGGATGCCACTGGTGCGATCTGCGTGATGGGCCCAAATACCCGAATAGCAATCTGCTTGAAGCTCCATGCGAACTTGAATCTCATTTGACTCCGCTTCACTTCTCGCACCTTGTTGCGCGGCCCGTACCTGCGCCGATGTCCCCGTTACAGTTTGTATGTGATGCCCTACTTCATGAGCGATTACATAAGCGGCGGCAAAATCGCCAGGGGCACCAAAACGTTGCGCAAGCTCCGCAAAAAATCCGGTATCGAGATAAAGTTTTTGATCACCAGGACAATAAAATGGCCCAACCGCAGACGAGGCATAACCGCATGCTGAATTCACACCGCCTGAAAATAAAACGAGGGTCGGCTCAGGATAATCTTGCCCCACCAGTTGAAATTGTTGGGACCAAACTTCTTCAGTCTCTGCCAGGATGACGCGTATGAATTGAGACGTATCATCATCGGCAGGTGCTGCTGCTTGCGGTGGCGCAGTTTGCTGTTGCAACAACGCCATGGGATTGACCCCCGCGAAATAGAGCCCAGCCCCGACAATGCCCAAAAGAACGATACCGCGGATCCCAAAGCGCCCGACGATAAACCGGATCAGCATTATCAAAATGCCCGCGCCGCCAGCGGCAGCCGCGCCACGGCGATCTTCGACATTCTTACTTTGCCTACGTCCGCGCCATTTCACCATGATATTACCCCCTTCGGCCTTGTCATTAACCAGGTCTCACAACTAAGCCAAAAACTGATCGAAATGTCGAGTGACCTAGGCACTATGCGGGTTTCGGCGGCCTCCGCGCCATAATCCGCCTACGCCTTGACTTCGCCGCTTGCAACGGGGATTTTAGCACGGGGAATATAGGGGTGCTTAATGTCCGGTACGGGCCATTATACAAGGCTTGGGGCCGCGCTGTTTACGGCGGCACTATTGGCATTTGTCATTTATAATCCGAATGCGGGACGTCACGCGACAGAACGTGTGGCGATCATCGCTGGGTCTGTCGAACAGACACCTTTATCGCAAAAGACATGCGCGATTGGCGAGCCTGCATTTTCTCATCCATTTGCACCAATAGATGATGTGTTGAGCATTTCACCGCTTGGCGGCGTAACCGCACCTGGCGAGGTGTTGCCGGCACCTTATATTCGAATCAACACCCAAAAAGGTGACAGCGTTTTTGAACGTCGGGAAACAACAGCGCGCGCACCAGCGCGGGCGGACATCATTGCACTTGAGCGCAAAATTGAACGCGACACTGATGGTTTGGCCACAGCGCAGTCTTGGACAGTGCATTTTCGATCGTGTGAGAACATTTCATTTTACTATGATCGCATTGATCAAATAAGCGAAGACATCCTTGAGCGCGCTGGCGGCTTGGCGAATTTTGTTGAATTGGGCGGCCCAGATCACATTGCCCTCGAGACCAAAGTCCGTGTGCCAGCCGACGAAATAATCGGCACAACAAATGGCTTTGATGTCGGCTTACATGATTTGGGTGCCTCACCGGCGGTATTGGAACGACCAGATCGCTACAGATCCAACCCATATGCTCGCGCGGCTGTCTTTGATGCGCCGCCGTCGCTTTTAAAATCAATTACACTTAACACACCACAAGCACGTTGCGCCCTCGACTATCTACCAAGGGAATTGAAAATCAATTGGTCTTCAAAACTTGGTGACAGTTGGGGTATCCGAAAAGCAAAAGGCGAAAATGCTTGCCGTACGGCATTACCAGCCGAACCTGGCGCGGCCCAAGGCGCATGGTTTACCGATGCGGCGCATAATGGCGCGACGACAAAGGTCAGTGCGATTGCCCTGGCCAATGATACGGTGAACCCGGATCGGCTTATCTTCGCCTTGCACGGACGCCTTCCTTCGCTAACGCCTGAATTGGTGAGCATGGGTCCAAAAATGGATGAAGAACGCGCTGAGGCCGCTAAAGACTTCCTGTCTACTAAATCAGGATCGGGGCGGATTAATACGCCATTCAACGCGATCAAAGCTGGCGAGACCTATTGTTACGAACGCTTGCGCGCCAATTTTGTTGGCCCGCGTATCAATGGCGTCATCTTGGTTGAACGCGACGGCAATGGTGCCCCTGGGTCATTAAAGATTGAAGCACGCGGCGATGTCTTTTCTTGTATCGATCTTGCGGAACCTTGGTCCTTTGCGGGCAACGAAACGACTTTTTATCGGTAAACCTCGTCGGTTTTATAAATACCCAACGCTAGTCGACTTTTCGCCAAACAAATTCAAATGAGTTCGCCCAGAAACCATCTGGGTCCGTTTCAAGGTGATTAAATTCAGCGCTGTGTAATTCTCGTTGATCGTCAGACAATCGCCACTCGACCCGTTCTTCACCAGTGCCACCCTCAGCATCTTCAAATTCACTGAAGCCGATATAGGCATTTTTGCTTTCGTCATAGTTGAGCAAATAGCTCACATGACGGGGCCAGTTGTCATAAATGAAGAGCACTTGATAAGCCTCATCAAGTTGGTTGTGGTTGAAATGTAATCGAAAAGTTCGCGTGCGATCATCGGCATTGGTCCATGCCGTATCGCATTGTATATAGCTGTCCTTCAAAACATATGCGCACGACACCTGCACCGTCTCATGGGCTGGGCTGCGGTCTTCGTCACGTGGATAAAGAAAGGTTGATTGGCCTTCCCACTCGCCAATCAAAAACTCTAAATCATTGATCGACTTTTCATTCTCCGGCTCAGTGGCGATGCCAGGCATTGCCGCAAGGCAAGTCAGTGTCGATACGCCAAAAACCAATCCCCGAATTGACAATGATGTCATGGCTCCCTCTTTCGTTTTCATTGTTTCCGCCGCGACATTTCAAATGTTTGTGGCCAATAGTCGCCCGGCTCACCCTCAATATGATTGAATTCGCGTGCCCAATGTTCGCGACCGTCTTTGCTAAACCCAAATTCAACGCGAACTTCCACCGGCGTTCCGTCGCGGGTTTCATCATCGTGAAAACCGACGAACATTTTGTTCTCGTCGTCCCATTCCAATGGGTAGATAATTTTTCCTGACCAACCACGAAAAATCAAAAGAAATTCAAAATTTTCGTTTGCTGCGTTATAATTTGTATAGGAATGAAGCGCGCGGGTTCGCCCGTCGGCGCGCGTCAATTCCGTAATGCATTCTATATAATAGCCATCGAGTATAGGACGGCAGTTGCCCTCTAAGGTTTCAGTCCGTTCATCAAGCTCAGAATTTCTTGGTCGCAGATGGCGGGTCTCTCCGCGCCAGTCGCCAATCAATGGCTCCAACGAAGCCATCGACGGCGTTGATATCGGCGACTCCGCATAGACAGGGCCGCAAACGAAATAAAAAAATACGATTGACCAAAGGCTTTTCATATCTGTGTTCCCAATTTTTGCATGTCGTTATTGGATGGGTTCAAGGCGCAAAATCACGCCGGGATCCGCGGCTGGTACAATGTAAAGAAAACCATCTGGGCCCATTCGGACGGTGCGGATCCGTTCACCCCATTCGGTCAGCAACGCCTCTTTAAAAAGCACACGCTCACCATCGAGCTCCAAACGAATTAATTGCTGATCGCGAAGGCTGGCGACAAATAAGTCACCCTGCCAATCAGGAAAATCATCACCCGTATAAAATGCGATGCCAGATGGTGCCGTCGATGGACGCCAATAGGTAATCGGCCCTTCAACACCGGGAAGTTGCTCGTCTTCAGTGATCACCGTGCGATCATAATCAATGCCATAGGTTGCAATTGGCCAACCGTAATTTGCGCCTGCTTTGCCAATATTTATTTCGTCACCGCCCAATGGTCCATGTTCCGAAAACCAAAGTTGACCGGTGTCCGGGTGCCAATCCGCACCTTGCACATTACGCACGCCATAGGCCCAAATTTCTGGGCGCGCGTCTTTATTGTCGACAAATGGGTTGTCTACCGGGGTCGATCCGTCGTCTTTTAGACGAATGATGGTGCCGGTGACATTGGCTAGATTTTGCGATTCATCGGCAAGATGGCGACGGTCACCCATGGTCACGATTAGGTTTGCCTCATCGTCCCACACCAATCGACACCCGCCATGAGCGGTTTCATTGGCGCGGTTGTCTCCCTCGAATATGACTTGCAATTCATTTATTCGATCATCGGCTAAGCGGGCTCTGCCGACGCGAATAACATTAGAGTCGTAGCTGCCGTGATGATAGCAAAGATAGACGAATTGATTTTCAACATGATCCGGATGCAGTGCAACATCCAACATGCCTAAAGTGCGCCCATTTGGGTGGGTGAACAATGCGGGACCACCATCGAGGGGGTCAGAGACAACCCCATCCCGGATCAAGCGTACGGCCCCGGTCCATTCAGTAACGATCATTCCACCGTCGGGTAAAAAATCGAGCCCCCATGGAATTGATAACCCTTCAGCAACACTGACGGCTTTGAAACTGGCTTGATGAGAATTTTCTTGAAACAGCTCATCACCAGGTGCTGCAATCGCTGTGGCATAAAAAATGGACGTGACGGCAATCAACAAAGTCTGAATTGGGCGCATGGGTGACATCCTGCTGCTAGTGATATCAACCGGATTAGCGCGGGCTTTCTTCAACTGTCCCCAAGTCGGGTTCAAGAAAAGTCCAAGATATCCTCAAGACACCAATCCCCGTGCAATTTCTGCAGCTTACGCATATCCATGCGCTTGGGAATTCCGGTGTTTTCCGGCACTATGTCCAATCGAAATTATTCAATTTATGATGGCCCCATGAAACTTCAGCTCGGCGACTGGATCATCCAGGAGCATGCCAATTTGTTGACTCGCGATGAGACAGTCATTCGCCTTGAAAAGCGCGTGATGGCCGTGCTCATGCACCTCATCGACGCCGATGGGCAAGTGGTGGCGAAGGATGCGTTGATCGACAAGGTTTGGCATGGGGCATCTGTCAGTGATCATTCCGTCGCCAATGCCATCAGCGACCTTCGCAAAGCCTTGGGGGATGATCGGAAAAACCCGATCTATATTGAGACGATCCCAAAACGTGGCTATCGCCTGATCAAAGCCGCCCAGACTATCGAGGAGGAAATCAAAACCCCAGCCACAGCTATGCCCGCGGCCGCAACGGCAACAATGCCTATGCCAAAAATTATGGTGCTCGGTACATTTGCTTTGGTCGTGAGTGTTGTACTCAGTTTCATTTTCCTGCGCCCATCAACGCCCGAGAGATTGTTTCTTACCAATATTGAAAATGCGACGGGAGAAAATGAGCACGACCTAGCGGCGAGTGCAGCGACGGAAATGCTGACCGTTTCGCTTTCAGGTGGGGAATTCAGACTGGTGCGTTGGCGCGCACCATTTACCAACACAGCGGACATTCAATCACTCAATCATGATCGGATCGTTTCTGGGCGAATTATCAATGACGGCGATGCGGCTGTTCTAACGCTTGATATCGTTGACCCGACCGATGGCGCGTCAATTTGGGCCGGTGCCTATCCTGTAGCGGATGCGAATTTTGCAGCGCTTGCGGATTCCATTGCAGCGGATTTGCGCGAACCATTGAAACTAGCGCCAGCTACTCAGGTTTATAAAGCTGCCGACCCATCGATCGTGGAAACCTATTGGCGGGCGCGTTACCTTTGGAGCTTGCGGGAACATCAAGCCATTCGTCAGGCTCTGCGTATGTTAGAAAACATTGCGATCAAAGCGCCGAACTATGCCCCCGCCCACGCTGCAATCGCTGATATCTATGCCCACAAAAGCGCTGAAGAGCTCGCTATTGACCGAGCAGAGACCTATCCACTGGCAGAGCACCACCTTGATCGGGCTTTTGATCTTGATCCCAATCTTGCAGAA
>JAJFGD010000020.1 GCA_021776315.1 Hyphococcus sp.
GCCTGACGCTAAGCTCAACTCTATCTGCCGCAGCAAATTCAATATGTCTTCGTCGGAAAAACGCTTCCTCGCCATCCTATAACCTCCACATGTTCGTAGAATATCACGAAATTTGTGGCTCAGTTATATGGGGGCAAGACATTCGCCAAACATCTACATCAAGATATTTTTGTTGGTTTCCTCGCCAGCCGTCTTCGATTCTAAGGCCGCCTAAATAGGTTTTGCTCAACTCGTCAACAGCGCATTCAATTACAAGGTCATAGTTAGTAGTGAAAAGCTCTATATATTGGTTTTCTTTCGTAAGTATACTGAGGAGTGAAAGCCAATTTTCTTGAAGGTCGCTCCCCGTTGGTTCGTAGCCATAAAGCTCGTAAACTTGCGCATTGATCTTGTCTTCCAGCTTCGTTACTGCTGAAGAACCTCGCGTTAGAACATCTCGGAGGTTTCCAAAATTGCCTGGCATGCTTAGCGCGATTGGCAACATATTACCAAGTAGAAACTGACTGCTGATATGCTGATTTCCAGTTAAATCGTTCAAAGACTTCTTCAGTTCGCCAAGGTGCAAAAGAACATGTTCAATATCAATTTGTTGGTCATTGCCAAGCTGTTGTTTGGCAAAACCCACGATTTGTTGAAATATCATATTTCTAGCGATTTCAGGAGGAAGTCTCGTAAAGAACTCAATAGTGGTCGGAAATGAATCAGATGAAACTGCTTTCGACGCACCGGCGCCAGCAAAAACTACAGTTTTAAGTTTGTTGATACTCATCTAGTGTTCCTAAAGTAAGATTGTTGCGCTCAAGCCGCCCGTCTTTTCCGTGTCACCTTCTTCTTCGCAGGCGCTTTTTTCTTGGCCAGTGTTTTCTTAGCGGCAGGCGTTTTCGCACCCACCCCCTTCAACATCGACTTCAAAAACTGGCCCGTGTAACTCTTGGCGACTTTCGCCACATCTTCCGGTGTGCCCGCCGCGACGACTTCGCCGCCGCCATCGCCGCCTTCGGGGCCGAGGTCCAAAATCCAGTCCGCTTGTTTGATCACATCAAGATTATGCTCGATCACCACAACCGTATTACCGTTATCGGCGAGCTCTTGAATGACCTCCATCAAGCGACGGACATCTTCAAAGTGCAAACCGGTGGTCGGCTCATCCAATATATAAAGTGTGCGGCCAGTGGCGCGCTTGGATAATTCCTTGGACAGCTTCACCCGCTGGGCCTCTCCACCGGAAAGGGTTGTCGCCTGTTGGCCGATCTTTATATAAGAA
This sequence comes from Hyphococcus sp., assembly GCA_021776315.1. Classification (GTDB taxonomy): domain Bacteria; phylum Pseudomonadota; class Alphaproteobacteria; order Caulobacterales; family Parvularculaceae; genus Hyphococcus. Next base: position 1,265 of record JAJFGD010000020.1, read on the forward strand.
AGACCAACCCGGTTTAGGGTCTCCAGCTTATCGCGGATCGATGGCACGGCTTTAAAGAACACCGCGCCTTCTTCCACCGTCATGTCGAGAACATCGGCGATCGATTTGTTTTTGAACTTCACTTCCAGGGTTTCGCGATTATAGCGCGCGCCCTTACAGACATCACAGGTGACATAAACATCGGGGAGGAAGTGCATCTCGATTTTGATGAGACCGTCACCCTGGCACGCCTCGCAGCGCCCGCCCTTCACATTGAATGAAAACCGCCCCGGTTTGTATCCACGGGCTTTCGATTCTGGCAGACCCGCGAACCAATCACGGATCGGGGTAAAGGCGCCGGTATAGGTCGCGGGGTTTGATCGCGGTGTGCGTCCGATCGGCGATTGGTCGATATCGATCACCTTATCGAAATTTTCGAGGCCTTTGATCTCGCGGTGCTCAGCCGGGGCGTCTTTACTATTATAAAGGCGGCGGGCCGCGGCCTTATATAATGTCTCGATAATCAAGGTGGATTTGCCGCCGCCAGATACGCCGGTGACGCAAGTCAAAAGACCAACCGGCACTTCTGCGGTGACATTTTTTAGATTGTTGGCCTTTGCGCCTTTGATTTTGATGCTTTTGCGTTTGTTGAACGGGCGCCGTTCGGCGGGGATGGGGACTTCACGCCGCCCGGCCAAATAATCCCCGGTGAGAGATCGTTTTGCCGCTTGGATTTGTTTGACCGTGCCTTGGGCGACAATTTCGCCCCCATGCACACCGGCACCAGGACCAATATCGACAACATGATCCGCCGCGAGGATCGCTTCCTCATCATGTTCCACGACAATCACCGAATTACCGAGATCGCGCAGATGTTTCAATGTAACAAGCAGGCGCTCATTGTCCCGTTGGTGCAAACCGATGGATGGTTCGTCCAAAACATAAAGAACCCCGGTGAGACCCGATCCAATTTGCGACGCAAGGCGAATGCGCTGGCTTTCACCCCCCGATAGCGTGCCGGATGATCGTGACAGGGTTAAATAGTCCAATCCCACATTATTAAGGAAAGATAGACGCTCACGGATCTCTTTTAAGATACGCGCCGCAATCTCCATCTCTTTCTTTGACAGTTTCTGCTCAAGGGCATCGAACCAGGCGCCAGCTGCTTTGATCGAAAAGGCGGTTGCTTCGGAAATAGAGAGTGTATCGATCTTAACCGCTAACGATTCCGGCTTCAGGCGCAATCCGTGACAGGCATCGCAAGCCGTGATCGCTTGAAAGCGCGAAAGCTCTTCACGCACCCAAGAGGAATCTGTTTCACGCCATCGACGCTCTAAGTTTGGAATAACCCCTTCAAAGGGTTTGACGGTTTCAAATTTGCGCGCGCCATCGGCATAGATAAACTTTATTTCGTCTTCGCCCGTACCGTAAAGCACAGCATATTGTGCCTCTTCATCTAAATCTTCGAAGGGAACGGTGGTTTTGAATTTATAATGTCGGGCCAATGCCTGTAGCGTTTGGGCGTAATAGGGCGATGTGCCCTTCGACCATGGCGCAATCGCCCCGTTATTGAGCGCAAGGGACATATCCGGCACCACAAGCTCTTCATCAAACACCATTTCCGTGCCGAGACCGTCACAAGACGGGCACGCACCCGCTGGCGCGTTGAATGAGAATAATCGCGGTTCAATTTCATCAATCGTGAAGCCAGACACCGGGCAAGCGAACTTTGCAGAGAAAATTGTGCGCTGCGGTGCGCCGTTTTCGTCTTTTTTGTCAGCAGATTCTGCTATCGCGATCCCATCGGTCAGTTCCAAAGCGGTTTCAAATGACTCTGCGAGGCGCGATTCAATTCCTGTTTTGATGACGATGCGATCAACAACAACTTCAATGTCGTGTTTGATTTTCTTATTGAGCGCCGGCACATCGGCGATTTCATAATATTCGCCGTCGACTTTCACGCGTTGAAAGCCCTTTTTCATCAATTCGGCGAATTCTTTCTTATATTCGCCTTTTCGCGCGCGAATAATCGGTGCCAACAGATAAAAACGGGCACCGTCATCCTCTTTCATAAGGCGATCGACCATTTCGGTCACGGTTTGCGATGTAATCGGCAAACCGGTTGTTGGTGAGTAGGGAACACCGACACGCGCCCATAATAGACGCATATAGTCGTAAATCTCGGTGACTGTACCGACGGTGGAGCGTGGATTGCGCGACGTTGTCTTCTGTTCGATGGAAATTGCGGGTGAAAGCCCATCAATTTGATCAACATCGGGTTTTTGCATCAATTCGAGGAATTGACGCGCATATGCAGACAAACTTTCGACGTAACGGCGTTGACCCTCGGCATAGATCGTATCGAAGGCAAGTGATGACTTTCCGGAGCCCGAAAGACCCGTCATGACGATTAGTTTGTCGCGCGGGACCTCTAATGTGACGTTTTTCAGATTGTGTTCACGTGCACCGGCGACGTGTATTGTTTTCAAACTCATGGATGCTCTTTGTCTCTTTATTATGGGCAACATCGCGCTGACGCGCATAAGCGACTTTATATCGACGTTGACAGCAAGAACAAGGTGTGAACATTTGCCCGCCACGCCCCGTTTTTCAATGGGGATAAACAGTCATTGAGCGCAAGCCGAATCCAAGCGATGAGCTGCATTGCGCAGGTAATACGGAGAATTTTCATGGCAGGCAGTGTCAACAAAGTCATTTTGGTCGGTAATCTTGGTGCAGACCCAGAAGTTCGCAAATTTCAAAACGGTGGGTCGGTTTGTAACCTGCGCATTGCCACGTCAGAGACGTGGAAAGACAAAAATACGGGTGAACGTCGCGAAAAAACCGAATGGCACACCGTTGCAATCTTTTCAGAAGGTCTTGTGCGTGTTGGTGAACAATATTTGCGTAAAGGATCGAAAGTTTACCTCGAAGGCAAACTTCAAACGCGTAAATGGCAAGATCAAAGCGGAAATGACCGCTATTCAACAGAGGTTGTGCTGCAAGGTTTCGATGCAAAACTTGTTATGTTGGATGGAAGAAGCGGTGGTGAACGCAATAATGAACGCAATAATGGCGGTATGTCCGATCAAGGAGGTTCTTCAGGCGGACAAAGTTACGAATTAGACGACGACATACCGTTCTAAAAACGTTTTTGCGTTCAAAATACGCAACATCGAATCAAAAAATGCAAAAAAAAGTGCATGCAGACGTTTTACGTTCTGCATTAGCAATACTTTTTTAGAAAATTACGTTATGTTCCGAAGTTCGAATCATGATTCGGAGGTGAACCATGGCGGTCAAAAGAAAAACGACCAAAAGAAAAGCAGTGAAGAAAAAAGCTGTGAAACGTAAAACGACTAAGCGTAAGGCTACGAAGAAAAAAGCCACAAAGCGTAAAACAGCAAAGAAAAAAGCTGTTAAGCGCAAAACGACTAAGCGCAAGGCTGTAAAACGCAAAGCAACGAAGAAAAAAGCTGCTAAGCGTAAGACAACAAAGCGCAAAGCGACGAAGAAAAAGGCGAAAAAAGCTGTAAAACGCAAGGCTACTAAGCGTAAGACAGCCAAAAAAGCCAAGAAAAAAGCGACCAAACGCAAAACTGCGAAACGCAAAACCGCTAAAAAGGCGACGAAGCGTAAAGCTGTGAAGCGTAAGGCTCCTGCGAAGCGCAAGACTGCAAAACGCAAAGCAAAGCGTAGATAATCCGTGAAATCTGCCATTTTCGGCATGATTTGCGGATTTTTTACTCTTGCATCCCGCGCTGACGAAGTTTTGAAGCAACGTTTCGCGCATTAGAGGGGCCTTTCATCGGTGAAACTATGTTTTGACCGATGGTTTACGGGGGAAATCTCCGTCACATGACTTCCGAACCTTGGTTCGGCACAAAAGAATTCAACTTTGAATTCAACAAAGCCCCGGTTGCTAACGCACCGGGGCTTTATTTTTGCGATAATGTTTCGGTTGCGATTTAAAAACTTGCCGTTGAATTGCGTTTCGTTTCGCAATTGCGAGAAAAATTCACCCAACTCATGCTCGTTTTGTGTGTTGACCGCAATTTTTTGCAAAATGAACCAAACATCACTGCAAATTTGTCAAATGCACCGGGTCTGACCTCGCAAAAGGGATCAATTTCAAATTTCGACCGTGAAAAAACCACAAATGTCTGTGTAAGCTTAAAAATGAACAGCGACATTGTGTGGAGATGTTCAATGACCCTTTTTGAAATTAAACGTCGAAATCACCGAAATATTTTTCGCAGCGCAACATTTTTTGCATTTTCGATGTTGATCGCAGCTTGTACGACCGCTGCACCCAACGATGGTGATTGGGCGGCGCATGGATATTTAACACCGGGTCCGACCAGTGAACCGGAAATTATCGGCATTTTCAAAACACGCGCTGAATGTCATGCGGCCGGTGAAAATTGGATGAGCCGACAAGTTGTGGGCAATCCGGTCTTTGCGGAATGCCTGCGTGTTGACCGGCGCTAATGGTTTTTGGCAACAGTCAAAGCGGTATCGGCTGGTACATTGATGTCCGGTGAAACGCCGACGCCTTCAATCCGGCCGGTAGAAACAGAATAGTAGTCAGCAATGGGCAGACTCAGGTGAAATCCGCCGGGAATGTCGAAAATTTTCTGGGATAACATCTGTCCGGCAGTTTTTTCGCCCACAATGGTGATGTGATCGGTCGACTTCATCGCATCAGTGACCAATTCTGCAGCGCTTGCCGTTATTTGACTGGTCAACACATATGTTGGCCCCGAATAAATTGGGGGCGTCGGTTCAAATTGCAGCCGGGTTATTGGCGCTGATTGCACCTCCTCCCAGAATGTTCTGATTGACCAACCCGTCCAGGGCTTAACGGCGCGGATGTCGTCCGCGGTCGGTTGCCGATCATGGACATTGTTCCAAGGCTGGGAAACAAATCCACCAGCATCAATTGGTTCACTAATGAGGTGACTGATAAGCGGGCGTATAGCAAAAGCACCGCCACCATTGTTGCGCAAATCAATGATCAGTTTTTGCGCACCTCGTTGTTCAATAGTCTCATAGGCAGCGTCGATCGCCTCGATTGTGTCAACGCCCATCATCGTGTTGACCGTCAACAATGCAGTTTCATCTTGCCAGCTTAATGAAACAGCGTCGTCGCCCGCATTGATGTTGTCTAAAAAGGCTGCAAGCTCATCTGCTGTTTGATGCGCGATGTTGAGTTCCACATGAGAAAATGGCCCGCTTTTCCAAAGTTCTCTAAAGCCCTCAAGGAATTCGTCTTTTGTTTCGGCCTTATCAGCAAGGGCAAGCGTTGCTTGTTCTATACGCAAGTAATTGTCACTATCTAACTCCGCAGGGTTATAGTGATAGGCATGCATCATTTCGTTGATAGCGCGTGCCGTCGCCGGAAGGTCTAATGCCGGTATGGATGCATCCGTTATTTTGGTCGACTGATCACTTGCTGATCGTGTTGTTCTCTGATCACAAGCAGCGCTCGCAATGCAAAGCGCGAGAATAGATGCATAAGCGCATTTCATCATGGTATCCCCAATCGGAATTTCCGTATCCGTATGACCCTAAGCCTTAGGTCGTGCTTTGTAGTTGATTTGCCAATATGGCAATCCAATAATCGACTACCGGACTGATTGTCCGGATTAGGCGACAAAAAATGGCTTTTCTAGCGCCGATGATAGCCCAGCGCTTATATCTCAAACTTGTCTAATGCATTACTGGTGTTGACGCCGCCAGCACTTGCGGCTCCACCCATGACATAGATGGCGTTGTCGAGTTTGACCGCACCAAGACCATGTCGCCGTCGTGGCATCGCTGCGATTGCACGCCATTGATCGGACCGGGGATCATATTCCCAACTTTCAGCAAAAACGCCGCCGCCGGCGGGTGAGAAATACTCACCACCAAAGGCGTAGATTTTGCCATTGAGTACAGCCGCAGCAAGTCCCGCTTGCGCTTTCGGCAGTGGTCGCGCGTGTTCCCAGCGATCAGAAAGCGGATCGTACACTTCGACCGTCGTCATATTGCCGTCACTGACAGTGCGTCCGCCAATCACATAAAGGATGCCATTGACGACAGCGCCAGCAGAAGAATTGCGTGGTGTCGGCAGTGGTGCCGCTGTTCGCCAACGATTTGCACCGGGGTCATAAGTCCAATGTTCGTCAGAATCGATATGATGGCGCCATTCGGAATTTTGACTACCGGCCGGCGATCGGCCGCCAACCACATGAATGCGCCCATTGACCGAAGCAGCGACAGATTCAGCTTGCGGGTGAGGCAGCGGTGCCATCGCCTCCCAATTTTCATCTAGTGAACCGGTGCGCCAACAATCAGTTCGCATCTGCCAACCGCCATTGCGATCGCGGGCAAATCCACCAATCGCATAAAGGTAACCATTATTATTGACCAAGGCGATGTGATGGCGCGGTGCGGGTAGGGCTTCGCCATACCCCCAAGTGTCTCGAAGCGGATCGTAAAATGTCACTTGATCCGTTACTTCAAAGGGGGCGTTTGGCGCGAGGCCACCAGCATTGACAATGATGTTGTGTGGTTTCGGTTTTAAACTGGGTGCGGCGTCGCGATCCATCCAAAAGGGTGCGGGATAAATTTCCTGTACAGGGAACGGCATATTCGCAAGGGGCGTCCACGCACCGGGCGAACCGTCATTGTGCGCATACGCACCTATTGCGGTACTTGCCCACAAGCCGCCTGCGCCCATAAGGACGGATCGTCGATTAATTGGTTTCATTGTCTTTTACCCCACACACCATAATTTTATACGCAACTTTACGATCCGCTTCCCCGAATAGCGGCACAAGCAACACGTCCACCCGCACCGCCAATTGGCTGTGCGACATGGTCGTCTGCATTCTCATGCACAATGACCGCAAATCCATCCGCATCCATAAGTGGGAAGGGACCAGCTTCTGCGGCCGCGGCCTCACTCGGATAAAGCGCGACTTTGTCATTGAAGATTTCAACGGTTGCACGGCCATCATTGCCGGCAAAAATATTTGGAAGATCGGCCCGTTCGAAGCCATCGGTGTTCAGCAATCCATGTGCATTTTCATCGGGGTCGATATGCCCGCCAGATGCATTGAAGCCATCGCCACCATCGCTGCAATCGGCGACCTGGTGTAGATGAATACCGTGCCATCCGGGCGTCAGATCTTTGAGATCAACGCGGATCATGACGCCGGCACCTGGGGCGTTTTTGAAGACTATATATCCCTTATCTGTACCATCTCGCCCTTCAAAACGGGCGGCAGCGTCGACCCAACCTGCTGGGGCCAATGGGTCGATCAATTCGGTCGTATCTGAGGTTGACGTCTCGGAATTCCCGCAGGCCGCCAAAAAAAGCGCGGAAGCCGCTGAAAACA